>JANORI010000914.1:0-2148 GCA_031415235.1 Acidobacteriota bacterium
GACCGCGCTCGGCCGTCTCGACTTCGACAGGCCAGCTTGGACGCAAACCGGCGTCGTGCGCGACGAAGTCACCAACTCCGACCTGTTCTTCGTAACTCTCGAGAAGTCGGAGCGAGACTACTCGCCATCGACACTGTATAAGGACTATGCGGTCTCGCCCACACTGTTTCACTGGGAATCGCAGTCCGGCACGACGCAGGCGGCGCCCACCGGCCAGCGATACATCAGGCATCGAGAGACCGGCGGCCACATCCTGCTGTTCGTGCGGCAACGCCGACGTGAAGATGGCCGCACGATGCCCTACACGTTTCTCGGGCCTGTCGATTACGTGTCGCACAAGAGAGAGCGGCCAATCAGCTTCATATGGAAGCTGCGGCGGCCTATGCCGGCTGGGTTCTTCAGAGATGCCAGGGTAGCGACAGGCTAGAGATCACACGTCGTTCGACAGTCAACGCGTCGCCTTCCACGCCGCCAGCATCGCGCGCTCTTGTTCCGCTGTCATCACATAACGCGGCTGCTTGCGCAGCGCCTCGGGCACGGCGTCACTCTGCCGCCACGCCAGCGTGTCGCGCGCCGTGGTCAGCAGGGGCCGATACGTGAGCCCGGCCGCGAGCGCCTTGCGATTGCTGATGCGCATGTGCCCCAGCTCGGTGCCGTCGGCCATCACCCACGGAATCGCTTCGGTGAGTCCGCCCGGATCATCGGCCGTGGGCGTGCGCAGCGGGTACTTCTTCAGCCACTCGTAGTCGTCGATCCAGGTGTAGGTCGTGCCTGCCGGCGCAAGCGGCTGTAGGCCGGCGATGAACTGCGTCAGCGTCTGCGGCGCGGCGGGGCCCACGGCGTTGAAGGTGCCGGTGGCGTTCTGCTCGATGAGCCGCACCATCCACTCCGCCAGGTCACACACGTCGACGTACTGCACGGGGTCGGTCTTCGGGGATGTTCAGCGTGCGATACGGCCAGAACGCGCCGGTCGACGACACGTAGAGGAACCTCCCGGTCGCGCCCTTCAGCGCCGCCACGGCCTGACGCGTCCAGGGCACGCTGTTGGCCGTGTCGATCACGATATCCCACGACTTCCCCGCCAGGCTCGCATACGCGTCGGGCAGAGAGCGATCGCCACGCAGGGCCTCCACTTTGGCGAAGTCGCCCGCGTGCTGATTGGGCGCGCGCCGTCCGCGGTTGAGCATCGACACCTGATGGCCGCGCGCCAGAGCGGCGTGCACGAGGTGTGGACCGATGAAGCCGGTGCCGCCCAGCATCAGGATGCGCATGGGCTGCTGCGCGAACCCGAGCCGCTCGGGCAGCAGGCCGGCTGCCAACGCCGCCGCGCCCATCTTCACGACGTGCCGTCGGGTGCTCATGAGGTGGAGCGTAGCATCAGCCGCGAGGCGGGGATGAAGCGCGTGACGGGGTAGGCAAAGGCTACACGGTAGTTCTTGCTCATCCGTGGGCGACGCGCGGATCACGGCCTGAAATCATAGGCATTGCCGGGGCTGACAGGCTGTCACGCATCTTGCACTGATGGCGGGCAGGAGGTGTCGCATGTTCGACAAGACATCCATGGTGGTGCTCGGCATGGCTGGTGCATTCGCACTGGGATTGGCCGTGGGCCCACAACTCGACGCCAACCGGCTCGGATCACCGGCGCCGATCGCCGCCGCCGGCGCGCCGGCCTCGCCACCACCTGCCCAGGTGAATGCCTCCGCATCCGTGGCGGCGCCGCGACTCGAACGCGTGCTGCCGGCCACGGCGAAGGCCGTACATCAACAGGTGCGGGGACTGCTCAACGACGGCGCCGACGCACGGGTGGCCGCCGCGGGATTTCCGAACGCCCGCGAACTCCTGACGGTGGCTCACGCGGCCCGAAACACCGAGATCCCGTTCATCCTGCTCAAGCATCGCGTGCTCGACGAGCACATGTCCCTGGCTCGGGCGATCCGCGCGTCGAAGCCGGAGTTGAGCGAGGTGGCCGAGGTGAACCGCGCGCGCGGCAGCCAAGGCCGACCTCGCCAGAATCTCGAGTTAGGCCGATTCCGAAGGAGTCGCACGATCTGGTGGTGGTGCGTATCGGCAACTTCAAGGGACAGCGCGGCCTGCGGCCCACCCTGGGCAAGGCGCTCGAGATCCTGATGACGGCGGTGCCGAAGA
>JANORI010000915.1:0-1990 GCA_031415235.1 Acidobacteriota bacterium
GCGAGTGCCGCCATGACGAGAGGAGCAGAGGGCACGACCCGGTGGGGTGCGCCTATGCCGCGGCTCTCGCACCGGACGCACCCGGTGTGGCCTCACGTCAGGTCAAGGCGCCCAGCGGCGCCCCACCCGCGCGTCGTGAAATGAAAGAGTCGAGCAATTTCGAGGGCGGGCGTCTATGCAAAAGAGCCGCACCCTTCTGGAATGGGGTTGACGTCGCGCCACCTGAGTGCGTCGACGTCTTGCCGAATGCTGTGGGCCGGAGGCGGAGTGTCGCGATCGGCGGCTGTGCTCTGCTGCACGAAGCGCCCAACCCGAGCGGCAAGCCGGGCTGTCCCACCCCAACGCGCAAAGTCCGCGCGTCGGGGGCCCCGGGGTCGGGTGACGGGAGGCGGGTGCCCGCTAGTTCGATGCCACACGGGATCGGGATTCTGCGACGGGTGGCGGCGAACTCGTGGGCTGCCCCCCGACGGGACCCGACGGGTGCCCGGGTCCCGCTCGACGCTTAGACGAGCGCGGAGTCTCCCAGCCGCAGAGCGCGATACTCCGCCTCCGGCCGACACGCCGACTGAGCAGAGACTAACGGTCCGTCTCAGTTGTTGAGCGAGATGACAGTCAGCGCGGCCACGATCAGCGCCAGCACCGCGAAGAAGATCTTCACCCAGCTGTACGGCTGCTCGCCGGCGATGGCGCCGGTGACGCCGTTGACCACGACCTGGTATGCCTTCCGCCCGTAGTCGTAGTGCAGCAGCCACACGGGCAGCAGGGTGTGCTTGAAGGTCTGGTCGGTGTAGATGGCGGCCACCTCCAGGTTGCGGTAGGTGTCGCCCGGCACGTCTTGCGCGCAGCGGGCGCGCACCTTCGCGTCCATCTCGGCGCGCGAGCGCTCGGCCGCGCCCACGAGATCGATCTGGTACTGCTCCACCACCCAGCCCGACACGTAGCCGCGGTCGTAGGGCTTCAGTTCCTTGGTGGGGAAGGGCTCCACCGCCTTCAGTAGCGCCGCGTGGATCCCCTGGGTGGCCGACACCAGCTCGTCGTCGAACGCGGTGGCCACCTCGCCGGCCGCAGGCACCCAGCGCACGCGACGTTCCTGCACCGTCTCGCGCCGGCCGTTGCGCGTGACCGTGCGCGACACGTAGTAGTAGTGCCCCGCCTCGGCCTGCCAGCGCGCGTGCACCCGCGCATCGAACGTCCAGTAGGGCAGGTAGATGCCGCCCACGCGATCGGTCAGCGCGGCCTTCTTCAGTCGGTTGGGTGCGAACCACCGGCTGCCGTACCACTGGCGGATGGCTTCGCGCACCTGGGATTCGGTGTAGGTGAAAGGCACCAGGCTTTCGGGATAGATGGCGTTGCGGGTCTTGGTGTACGGCACGACCGACGCCGACCCGCAGAACTCGCAGCGCTGCGCCACGCGCGTGGATTCGAAGAGCGAGATCGCCTTGCAGCTCTGGCACTGCACCGACGTGCGGTCCTCGTCCCACCCGCGCTGAGCGTCGGGAATCGCGCGCAGCGCCAGCGCCAGGTCGTGCTCATGCACGAGCGATCCGTCACTAGCCAGCTGCGCCGGCGAGACGGTGCCGCAATACGGGCAGACCAGCGCCTGCTTCGCGGCGTTCCAGTGGGCCTCGGCGCCGCATCCCGGACAGTGATGCTTGTCGAGCGCCGAGATCTCTGGAGCCGGGGCCGCCGGAATGGGCGGGGGCTCGGTGCTCACGAGGCTACGACTTCAGGAAGTCGTCGAGCGCGGCCTTGGTGACCCGCCAGGCCGACCCGATCTTCTTGCCCTTGAGGTCGCCCTTCTCGAGCGTCTCGAGTACGTCGGCCTCGGTGACGCCGAGTGTCTTGGCTACGTCGGCCGGCGTGAGCACGTCGGGAATCGGCGGGGGTGCCCCGGCGCCCGCGGCCGGCGCCGTCTGGCCGCTGCCGAGGATGCCGCCGGGCTGCTGCGCCATCTGCTGCGCCATGGCGAAGCCCATCGCGATCTCGGCCG
>JANORI010000916.1:0-8390 GCA_031415235.1 Acidobacteriota bacterium
ACGCTTGCCGGCAGCATCATGCAGGGGCGCGTCGCCGAACTCCAGGCCGAACTCGATACGCAGCAGTTGACGGTCCCGGTGCACTATTACCTGGCTGAAGAGTGGTTCACACCCGACGGCGCTGCGTCGATGGCCGTGCCCTTCTACCTGGCCCATCCTCGGCTCGAGAAGCTCGAGCGCGCGCAGATGCTCGAAGTGGAGGGCGGCGACTACCAATGGTGCATGCGCATCTTGCGCCATGAAGCCGGCCATGTCATCGACAACGCCTACAAGCTGCGCCTGCGTCGTCAGCGCAAGCTGATCTTCGGCCGCTCGTCGGAGCCCTATCCGGAGTTCTACACGCCCAAGCCCTACAGCAAGAGCTTCGTCATGCACATCGACCCCTGGTACGCGCAGAGTCATCCCGACGAGGACTTCGCCGAGACGTTTGCGGTATGGCTCACGCCCGGTTCCAATTGGCAGGACCGGTATGTGGGCTGGCCGGCCGCGAAGAAGCTCGAGTACGTGGACGCGCTGATGCGATCGCTGCAGGGCCGGCAGGCAATGGTCGACCTGCCCACCGAGGTGGACGGGTTGGCGGCCTCGCGTAGGACGCTGCGTCAACACTATCGTCACAAGCGGCGGCACTACGGCGTGGAGCGTCCGAAGTTCTACGATCGTGAGCTTCGCCGCCTCTTCTCGGACGCGAGCGAGCATGCCAGCAACATGTCGGCCGTGCAGTTCCTGAGCCGCATTCGCCGCCCGGTGCGCCGGCTCGTGGCGAGCTGGACCGGCATCTACCAGTACACCATCGACCAGGTCTTCGAGGATGTAAGCGCGCGGTGCCGCGAGCTGAAGCTGCGACTCGCCGTGCCGGAAGAGCAGGCGCGCCACGAGTTCACGGTCTTCCTCACGGTGCAGACGATGAACTATCTTCATAGCGGCCGGCACCGGGTGGCCCTATAGTGCATCCGGATGGAGAGGACGCCATGAAGGGCACCGCATGAGGGGTAGAGCGTGAAGCCGGCGCGGGTGCTCGTCCTGGTGCACAAGCACCTCATTCCGCCGGACTCGCCGGCGCCGGAAGAGATTCCGTCGGCGGACTGGAAGATGGAGTGGGACGTCATCTCGACGCTCCAGAAGCGCGGCCACGAGTTGCGGGTGATCGGGGTGAGCGACGACCTGTCGCCAATTCGCCCGGCCCTCGACGAGTTCAAGCCCACGATCGTGTTCAACCTGATGGAAGCGTTTGCCGACGTCGGGGTGTTCGACCAGAACGTGGTGAGCTACCTGGAGCTGCTGCGAGTGCCGTACACGGGCTGCAATCCGCGCGGGCTGACGTTGTCTCGCGACAAAGCGCTCGCCAAGAAGCTGATGGCGTATCACCGCATCCCGGTGCCGGACTTCGTCGTCGTGCCGCGCGGGCGGAAGGCGAAGCTGCCCAAGAAACTTGGCTTCCCGCTCATCGTGAAGTCGCTCATCTACGAGTCGTCGATCGGTATCTCGCAGGCGTCGGTCGTGGCCAGCGACGATCAGCTCAGCAAGCGCGTGCAGTTCATTCATGACACGATCGGCACGGCGGCAATCGTGGAGCAGTTCGTCGACGGCCGCGAGCTCTACGCAGGTGCGCTCGGCAACGACCGGTTGCGCGTGTTCCCGGTGTGGGAGATGTCGTTTGCGAAGATGCCCGAGAACAGCTGGCACATCGCCACCGAGCGGGTGAAGTGGAGCGCGAAGTACCAGGAGCGGTACGGCATCGACACCGGTGAAGCCGCGCTCACATACGGGGTGGCCTCGCGCGTACAGCACCTGGCCAAGCGCGTGTTCCGGGCGCTCGACCTCACCGGGTACGCGCGCATCGACATGCGGATGACCGCCGACGGGCGCATCTTCGTGATTGAGGCCAACCCGAATCCGCAACTCGCGCAGGGCGAGGACTTCGCCGAATCGGCCAAGCTGGCCAAGGTGCCGTACGGCCCGCTGCTCGAACGGATCATGGCGCTCGGCCTGCAGTGGCAACCGGAGCGCACCGCGTAGGAGACTAGCGGAAGACGACGCCGATCGTGGCACGCCAGAAGCTGATGCGCGCCGCGCCCTGCTGGGGCAAGTTCGAGACGTCGTTCGACGAGACGCTCTTCAGGTAGCGCAGGTCGAAACGCAGCCCAGTCACGTCGCCGATGAAGCCGATGGCGCCGATGCCGAGCGTGAGTCCGAGAAAGTCGTTGTTGACCTGCCCGAAGCCGATGCCGTTGTTGGCCGACGCGTGCATCCAGCCGAGGCCGCCCACGGCGTACGGCCGCAGTGATTCCCTGGTGACGCTGACCGGCAGCGCCAGAACGAGGTTGCCTGAGACCGTCGTGACCCCGCTGCTCGTGACGTTGCTGGCGCTCGTGCTCTCGAAAAATCGCGGCTGATGCGCGAGTTCGAGCTCGACCCCAAGCCCCTTGTCCATCAGCACGACGCCTGAGATGCCGGCCGACATCTTTGCCTTCCGCGCGCCATCACCGCGGTCGGCATCGAGTTCGTTGCTGTCGCCCTTGAACTTCAAGCCGATGAACGGAGACACGAAGATGTCGGCTGCGGCGGTGCACGGGGATGACGCCAGCATCCCAACCACGAGCGCCGCGGTAAGAAGGCCTGTCGGTCGCACGGCGGCAGCAGCGCGCTCAGGGAAGGAACAAGCGCAGGAACAGCTTCGCAAAGAGCGACGCCGTCACGTCGCCGTCCGACAGCGCGTAGGGCGCGCTCAGGCCGTCGCTGTTGGCCAACAGGATAAGGGTGATGTCGCGGCCCGGCACCTTCAGCACCAGAGACGACGACGTGTCGCGTACCGCCCCGAACTGCCACACCAGGCGCTCACCGTTGTAGGTCTGCACGAACCAGCCGAGTCCTGAGGGCAGCGGGGCGCCGTTGCTCGTCGTCGGGTTGGTCCAGGCGGCGGCGCGCAGGTCGCCGTGGACCAGTTCGTCGTTGTCGACTGCCGAGTCGAACCGCGCCAAGTCGCGCGCGGTTGACACGAGCCCGCTCGCGGCGGTGACCGAGTCGGCGGGGTAGTCGCCCCGGGTGGCCTTGCCCCCGCGGTCCACGCGGTAGGGCGCGGCCATTCGCTGCAGCACCGTTTCGTATCGCTTCAACCGGTCGTTGCTGAAGAACGCGCTGCCGGCCGAGGCCATGCGCTCGAGGTCGCGTCCGGGCAGCGAGTCACCCATACCCAGCCGGTCGAAGATATCTTCGGCGACAGTGCGGCGCAGCGGCCGGTCGGCGCAGGCGTCTGCCACGCTCGTGAGGGTCGCAAATCGGGCCGGGTCGTAGAGGAACGTCTCGCCCGGCGACCCGCTCGATGCGTGGGCCATCACGTGACGGACCGTGGCGGAGGACTCAGGGATGCCGGTCGTCCACCGCCGGACTGCATCGTTGATGTTCAGGCCCATCCGTTCGATACACTGACCGAGCACGACGGCACTGAATGACTGGGTAAGGTCGCCAATGAGATACGGGGTGTCGGGACGAGCTGGGAGGGACTTCTCGAGGTCCTGTTTGCCAAGGCCGGCCTCCCACACCACGCGGCGGCCTTGCACAATGACCGCCGAGATGCCGGGAATGGCCGTCTGCTCACGCAGCGAATCGAGATAGCGCTCGAAGAGGGTGTACGGCAGACCCTGAGCGGCCGGTCGAGGCATCAGGGCCAGGACCGCCAGCAACGCAAGAAGGCCGGCGCGTAGGGAAGTCATCGTTGACGTGACAAAATCCACCCCTAGCATCATACCACCCACGGTATCGGCTGCAGGGAGGCGGGGCACCACCAGCACACGTCGTCCTAATCCGTCCCTCCGTTGTGCTAGAGTAAGTGGCTGTTCGAGCCTTTGCTAATGCTTGCCCCCGATCCGCACCGCGTTTGTCGCCTTGCCGCCCTTGCGGTCGTGCTCTGGCTGGCCGGGGTCGCCCCGGGCTGGGCAGACACCCTGAAGATTGTGCCGCTCGTGCGCGAGGGCCAGGTGCTGGTGTCGTGTCACCTTGCCGATGGTTATTCCGCCGACGTACGCGATGTCATCCAGAGCGGCCTGCGGACCACCTTTACCTATACCGTTGAGCTTCGACTGAAGGTGCCGGTCTGGGTCGACCGCGTGGTCGAGTCGGCCGTCGTCACAACGACCGTGCAGTTCGACAGTCTTACGCGACGCCACTCGATCTCACGACTGCTCGATGGACGGGTCGAAGATGCCAGGGTCACCGACGACGAGGCGGTCGTGCGCGAGTGGCTCACGGCGTTCGACAAGCTGCCGCTCTTCCGCACGTCGAGGCTCGAAGCCAACCGTGAGTACTACGTCGTCGTGCGCGCGGCGGCGCGTCCCGCAAGCGACGTGCCGTTCTGGCCCTGGGGCACAACGGTGTCCGGCCAGACGAAGTTCACCTTCATCCCCTAGGCCTGCGCCTTTTGCGCGCTGAACGCGGCCTTGTTTTCGAGGAGCACCATGGCACAGTTGACCAAGTTTTGGCAGAGGCTCGCGATGTCGGTCGCGCTTTGTTCCGTGACCGGAGGCGCGGCGCTCGCGCAGCCGACGATGACGCCCGTGAACGAGGCGCCCAACACTTACGCGACCATCGAGAACTATTTCAAGCTGCCCGAGGGCCGTATCTGGGGCTCGACAAGCGCGGTCGAGATCGACAAAGACGGCAAGTCGATCTGGGTGGGCGAGCGCTGTGGCGCCAACTCGTGCTGGGACCGGGCCAAGAACCAGATGGTGCCCGTGCCGGTCATTCTGAAATTCGACGAGACCGGCAAGCTCGTCCAGAGCTTCGGCACGGGGATTGCGGTGTTTCCACACGGCATTCACGTGGATCGCGACGGCAACGTCTGGTTGGCCGACGGCAACGACAACCTGCCGCGCCGGGCGCCGGGCGCCGCGCCCGATTCCCCTCTCCCCCCGATGCCCAGCAAGGTGGTCGGCCATCAGGTGTTCAAATACAGCCCCGACGGCAAGCTGTTGCTCACGCTCGGGAAGGCAGGCGGCAACCAGCCCGGCCAGCCGGCCGACCCGGCATCGTTCTACCAGCCAAACGACGTCATCACCTATCCCAACGGCGACATCCTGGTGGCCGAAGGTCACGGCAACGCGGCGCCGTCGACGGCTCGCCTCATCCGCTTCGACAAGACCGGCAAGTTCCTGCGCGAGTTCGGCAAGATGGGCACGGGCACCGAAGGCGAGTTCATGCAGCCGCACGGCCTGGCGTTTGACTCGAAGGGCCGCCTGTTTGTGGCCGATCGGTCGAACAACCGCATCCAGATCCTCGATGCCGAGACCTACAAGACGCTCGATACCTGGAATCAGTTCAGCCGTCTGAGCGGGATCTTCATCGATAAGAACGACATGATCTACGGCGCCGACTCCGAGTCGGGCTCGGTGAACCCCCCGCACGGCGCCTGGCGCCGCGGCATCCGCATCGGCTCGGCGAAGGACGGCAAGGTCATCGCGTTCATTCCCGATCCGACCAGCGTCGGCGAGACACTCACGATGGTCGACGGCAAGCCGGTGATGAAGAAGGCCGATGGCGCGCCTGGCGCCACCGGCACGCTCGCGGCCGAAGGCGTTGTGGTGGATGCCGCGGGCAACATCTACGGCGCCGAGGTTGGACCCAGGGCCGTGAAGAAGTACACGACGAAGAAGTAGCCATGCCGAGCGCGCGCCTTGCCGCTCTGGTCGCGTGTGTGGTTGCGGGCGCCACGGCTTCGGCCGTTGGCGCCCGCCCTGTTTCTACGGCTGCGCTGTTGAAATCAGCGCGTCAGATGGTCCTCGTGACGACCCCTGACTGGAACGCGGTGGGCGGCACGCTCTACGCCTTCGAGCGTGGCGCCGACGGAAGTTGGACGCCCGCGCGCTGGCGCGCCGGCGGACCCCGTAGCGACACGCCGGGCGGCGTGTCCATCGTAGTCGGAACCAACGGCTCGGCCTGGGATCCCGGCCTCGCGGCTCCCGTCAAGGGACCGATCAAGTCCGAAGGCGACGGTCGCTCGCCCGCGGGCGTCTTCGCGTTGGGCACCGCGTTTGGTTTCGCCCGCCCACCCGAGGCTAAGTGGCTGGCGTTGCGGTACGTGGAAGTCACCCCGACGCTCGAGTGTGTCGACGATCCGGCCTCCGGGCACTACAACACCCTGGCGGATCGCGCGTCGGTTGACGTCGACTGGAAGAGCAGCGAGAAGATGCGCGAAGAGTCGCCCTGGTATCACTGGGGCGTGGTCGTCGAGTACAACACCAGGCCGGTCGTGCCGCGTCGCGGGTCGTGCATTTTTTTGCATGTCGGCGGCGACGGCGGACGCGGCACGGCCGGGTGTACGGCGATGGGCGAGCCCGCCCTGAAGGCCTTGATGACGTGGCTCGATCCGGCGCGGGCGCCGGTGCTCGTACAGCTGCCGATCGACGCCTACGGAGCGCTCCGCACCGCCTGGGCGCTGCCGGTCCTTCCTGCCGCGCGCTAGTCGCCGTCGCATGAACGTCCGCTCCTGGCTCGTCGTCGCGGGTGTGCTCCTCACGCTCGTCTTTGCGGCTCTCGGCTTCGTGGCGCGCAGCCTCGACGGCCCCGCCGCCTTCGTGGGGGCGGGCGGAGATCGCGTCAGCGCCACGCTGCCGATCTCGACGTCTGGACTGGCATCCGCGCTCGTCGGCGCGTCGCCGGCAGGCGACGTCGCCGTCGAGTGGCGCGGATGCTGCGTTCAGCGTGGGCTGGCTGGCGCTTGCGGTCGCGGTGCCAGCGCGGCACTGTGTGCGGCGATTGGCCGCAGGACCCGCGCTGCGCTCACGACTCGCCGTGCTCGTGCCGATGCTGTGCGCGCTCGTCATGTGTGGCCTGACTCTGCCCTGGGGACTGCCCGGCGCGGAGAGCTGGGCGCCCGACGAGCTGACGCCGAAGGTCCTGCTCTCGACGGTGGGCGCACGGTTCTCGAACGGATGGAACCACTTGTATCCGCCCGCGGGATTCTACGCGATGGCCCTTGGCTGTAGTCCCGTGCTCGCGTACGCGCAGTGGGGCCTCTTCGAGCTCCAATGGCCATCGGTGTATTTCGTGCTGTTCGTGCTGATGCGCGTCGTGGTCGTCGCGATGGCCACGGCCACGGTCGCCCTTTTGGGCCTCAGCGCCCACGAGTTGGGACTCGGTCGACGCGCCGCAATCATGGCGATGTTGGTCGTCGTGGGGATGCCGGTCTTCGTGTTCGACGGCGCGATGGCCAACGTGGACGTGCCGTACCTCATGTGGTACGCCGCGGCGCTCCTGGCATACGCCACGATCGTGCGACGCGGATTCAGCACGGCTCGCGCCGTCGCTCTCTGTGGGGACCCGACACCGCGTTCTCGAATCTCGACAAGCTCAACCCGGTGACCGTCGTGTTCGCCCGTGCCCGATAGGCGTCGTGCTACTTGACGGCGGCGTCGAGGCCCTCGGTCAGTTCCACGTAAGTGCCAAATGGATCGGTGAAGAAGGCAACCGCGATGCCGAGCGCCGGCACCTGCGCGTAGGGTCGGTCGAAGGCGACGCCGGCCGCCGCGAGCATCTTGCAGAAGGCCTCGAGGTCCTTCACCTCGAACCCAGCGTGGTCGAACGACCGGCCGCGCGTGGCGACGACGGGCTCGGGTGACGGCGAAAACGTGAGATTCACGCCCGGCAGATCCGCGGCCTGAAACGCGCCGCGCATCCCGCCCTTGGCGCCGAGCATCTGCACGTACCACGCCTTCATCGCATCCACCTGCTGCGTGAAGTAGTGCACGTGGTGCAACGCCACCGGCGTGGTCTGCGACCGGACCTCCAGCAACTCAACCTTGACATCGTCGGGCGCCATCACGAACGCGATCGAGTCCTTCGTGGCGGGGTTGAAGGCGATGCCGTCCGACACGGTCAGCGTGGCGGGTGCTTCGGCGCTCGTGACGACGGGGAAGCCCGCGGCCGTCACGCGGTCGAGCACCACTCGGAGGTTGGGCACGCCAAAGCCGATGTGGTTCACGCTCGTGCCCTTGGAGCCGCCGGTGGTCGTGCCTTGACGAAAGAGCACGATGACGTTGGTGAACACTGCCGCCTCGTTGGTGGCGAGTGTCCCCGGCGTGCCGCCGAGCGTCTCGATCCAGAACTTCTTGTGGGCCGCGACGTTCGTGACAATCAAGTGGTGGTGGCCGTAGATCACCGGGCCGTTGGCCACGAGCTGCGCGCTCGCGGGCACGACGCCCGCGAGCACGAGAAGACTGCCGAGCACGACGCCCGTGGTGCGCATCACGCTACTTGGCCGCGAAACAATAGAACGCGCCGGCGCCGCCGGTGGCCACGAGATTGGCCTGACCGCAGCCCTTCGAGGGATGCGCGGAGTTCCACGAATTGGGATTGGCGCCGCCGCCCTGCTTGTCGTGATGGCCGACGAGCGCGCTGCC
>JANORI010000917.1:0-3689 GCA_031415235.1 Acidobacteriota bacterium
GTGGCTGAGCATATCGGCCCATATTTGAAGAAGGAGCAACGCCGCTCGCGGGTCGGGGCCCCCGCGACGCGTGGTCTGCGTCGTGGGGTGAGGCGATGCCTCGTCGGTCGAATGCCGGCGGACTTTCACCACGGGCTGCTAGGTGGCGTGCCGCCCGGCCAGCGGCCGGTGCGCAGGTCAGCAGCCAGATTATCGGCGGCGCTGCTGACGCTGGTTCTGGGTGGGGCTTCCGTGGGGCTTGGTGCCGCTGGCTCGATCGACGTGGCCGACGCCTACGTCCGCGAGGCGGCCGGCGGCCATCAGTGGGCGATTGGCAATAGCGAGCTCGCTGCCAGCATCGTGGTCACGAAGATCGGCGTCCAGATCGAATCGATCACCCATCAGGGGCGCAAGAACGTCGTCGTGCCCGCCTTCGGCGACGTGGGCCTGACCTACGACGACCTCGCGTCCATCCCCGGCGACCGCACCTACCGCTTCGAGGGGGCCAGTGCCGCAAGCGTCGACGGCCGCGCCGAACTCACGCTCCGCTTCACGCTGCGCAATAGGCCGCTCGTGGTCGAGCGGCACTACGCCGTGGCGCCCGGGGTGCCCGTGATCGAGATGTGGACGGGCGTTACGGCCGACCGCGACGTCACGGTGCACAACGCGGCCGCCTTCTCGCTCGAGTTCGCCGCGAAGGAACTGACCTGGCAGCGCGGCCTCGAGACTCCCGACGCCGAAGGCGGCCCCTTCAGCGTGCGGACGCGCCGGCTCGACGACGGCACGTCGGTCGAGTTCGGCAGCGAGACGCTGTCGTCGCGGCAGGCCATGCCGTGGTTCGTTCTGGCCGGCAGCGGCGAGCGCGTCGTCGTGAGTCTGGCCTGGAGCGGCACGTGGCGGGCGGCGCTGCGCGGCACGGTCACGGGGGCCCAGGTCGACATCGGCCTCGCGAACAGCGACGTCGTCGTGCGGCAAGGGCGCACGGTGGAGTTCCCGCACGGGCTCGTCGAAGTCACCGCCGACTCGGCCAGCGAGCAGGCCCGCGGGATGGCCGCCTGGGTCGCCTCGCGCCGGGGCGGTCGCGGCTTTCCGGCGCTCGTCACCTACAACTCGTGGTTCCAGTTCGGCATCCAAATCGATGACGCGCTCATCCGTCGCGAGATGGATGGGTTTGCGGCGCTTGGCGGGGAACTCTTCGAACTCGATGCGGGCTGGTATCCCGGCATCGCCCCGACCGATCGCTTCGACTTCACCTCTGGACTCGGCTCCTGGCAACTCGACCGCACGCGGTTCCCGAACGGCCTTGGGGTCTTGTCCGAGTACGCGCGTGCGCGCGGGCTCAGGTTCGGCGTGTGGGTGGAGCCCGAACGCGTGGATCGCGCCACCGTGGGGCGGGCTGGCGGCGCCGAAGACCGCTTCCTCGCCCGCGAGAACGGCCAGTATCAGGTCGGCGTTCCCAACGCACAGGCGTCCTGGGCGCAGATCTGCCTGGCGGAAGACGCCGGGTGGAACTGGGTCCGAGACCGCCTGTTTGCGTTCCTCGAGGAAGCCCGTCCCGATTACCTGAAGATCGACATGAACGGCTGGGCGACGTGCACGCGCAGCGACCACGAACACGGCGCCGGCGGCGGCAACTTCGGGCACGTCCACGGGTTCTACCGGCTGCTCGCGGGACTGCGCGCCCGCTACCCCGCGCTGCTCGTCGAGAACGTCTCGGGTGGCGCCCGTCGTCTCGACCCCGAGCTGCTGGTGCGCACCGATGCGTCCTGGGTGGACGACGTGACCGCACCGGCCACGCGCGTGCGTCACCATCAGGGGCTGCTCTCGGCGTTCGTGCCGCCGGCGGCGCTGCTCTCGTATGTGATGGCAGGTGAGAACGAGCCGCTCTCCGACGCCACCGACATGGCGTGGTTGGTGCGGTCGCGCATGCTCGGGGCGATGGGGCTGGCCGCCGACCTGCGTCAGCTGCCGATGGCCGATGCCGACGACCTGACCGGCTACATCGCCCAGTACAAGACGCTGCGCGCGCTGCGCGGCCAGGCTTACGCCACACTGCTCACCCGCAACGTAGATGTCGGCGGCGGAGGACCGGGGTGGGACGTCGTGCAGCACACGAACCCCGCGTCGGGTGTCGCCGTCGTCTACGGATTCCGCAATCCGTCGGGCGTGCGGACCATCCGCGTGCCTCTGGTGGATCTGCGGCCAGCCACGACCTACCGTTACTGGTCGTTCGACGCGGGCACGCTCGGCCGCGCGACCGGCGCGGACCTGATGGCCGGCGGTCTCGACCTCGACGGCTCGCGGCGTTCGGCGCAGGTCGTCATCCTCGAGCCGCAATAGCGGCGCCCTCCGGAGCGCGCGGCGTTGGCGGGCGCGGAGCGAGCAGGTAGAATGCGCGCGGTGACTGCCTCTCCGCCTCCGTCCGCCTGGACGGCCGATGATGCCCGCGCGGTGACGCAGCTCATGCTCCTGGCCGTCGTGTTGCGCGTGGCCACGGCGCTCATCGCGTTCGTCGTGAACACGACGTTCCCGCTCGATCGGCCCGAGCAGTTCACCGTGCTCGGCGAGACGCATCTGTTCTGGGACACGTTCGCGCGCAACGACTCTGGCTGGTACTTCGGCATCGCGTCGCGGGGCTACCAGTGGGTCGAGGGCGGACGCAACAACCTCGCGTTTTTTCCCGCGTATCCGCTGCTGATGGGCCTCGTGGGCCGGGCCTTCGGCGGGACGCAGGCCGACATCTATTTCGGCGGCATCGTGGTGTCGTGGGTGGCATCGATTGCCGCGATGGCACTTGTCTATGGCACGGCGCGCCTGGACCTCACAGCCGATCAGGCCTGGCATGCGGCCGTCCTCACGTTCGTGTTCCCGTTCGCGTTCTTCTTCGGCGTGGCCTACTCCGAATCGCTGTTTCTCCTGGGACTGTCGGGGGCGATCTTTGGATTGCGCACGCGCCGCTGGTGGCTCGGCGCGGCGGCTGGCGCGCTGATGACGGCCACCCGCGTAAACGGCGTGATGGCCGTGCCGGCCCTGGTCTGGCTGGCCTGGATGGCGGCCGAGCCGACGCGCCGCGGGCGACTGCGCGCGCTGGCGGCGGGCGCCGCCACGAGTCTGGGCTTTGTGGCCTACTGCACCTATAACTGGCGCGTGACCGGCGATCCGTTCGAGTGGTATTTCGCCATCACGCGCTGGGGCTACCATCCGGGTGCTACGGCGACGGGGAACCCGCTCATCACGCTCCTCACGAATCTGGCGACGCGGCCGTATGACTATCTTGTAACGGAGCACGCCGCGCCGTACGACCTGCTCAATGGCCTCTTCCCCATGGTGATGGTGGCGACGTTGCCGTGGCTGTGGCGCCGGCTCGGTGCAGGCTACGCGCTGCTTGTCGCCGCCAATCTCGCCTTGCCGCTCAGTTCCGGCCAGTTCGAGGGCCTTGGACGGTATTCCGCGGTGCTCTTCCCGTTCCAGGTCTGGCTGGCGGCGGTCATGCCAAGCCCCGCGCGGCCGTTGCTGTACGCCGGCTACGCCGTGCTCTACGTCGTGGCATTGACATTGTTCACCACGTTACATCCCATCTTCTAGAGGCCGCGGACCGGAACCGAGTCGCCTGCCCTGAGCGAAGTCGAAGGGTATACTGGGAGGATGTCTGAACCGTCATCGACCACAGAGCGTGTGGTCAACCCCCTGCGCCGCAACGTCGCCATCAT
>JANORI010000918.1:0-5360 GCA_031415235.1 Acidobacteriota bacterium
CGCTGTATTTCAACACTACAGGCTACGGCAACACGGCCAGCGGGATGACCGCGCTCTTCACCAACACCACGGGCTATACCAACACGGCCAACGGATACGAAGCGCTCTATGCCAATACCACCGGGAACTCCAACACAGCCAGCGGCGTCGGCGCGCTCTTCCAAAACACCATAGGCGACCTCAACACTGCCAGCGGCCGGAGTGCGATGTTCTCAAATACGACTGGCCATCACAACACAGCCAACGGCGCCGCGGCGCTCGGTGCCAACACTACAGGCTTTGAGAACACAGCCATTGGTTGGCGGGCCACCGCGTCCAACACAACAGGCAACTACAACACGGCGGTCGGCCGGTACGCGGGCTTCAACGCGACTACGGGCTCCTACAACGTGTTCCTCGGTGCCGACGTGACGGGCACGGCGAACGACACGAACACGATCCGTCTCGGCCTGCCGTACGACATCGGGACAGGGGCGGGGCAGAACCAGACCTTTATTGCCGGGATTCGCGGCACGCAGTTGACGGGCAGCGCGGTGCAGGTGTTCGTGGACGCCAACGGGCAGTTGGGTACGCTGACGCCGCCCGTCCTGAGCGGCAGCGGGACGACGCCTGTGTCCTTTGCCCTGCAGCAGCAGGTGCAGGAGCAGCATGCCACGATCGCACACCTGCAGCGATTGTTGCTCGATGAGCAGCAGCAGTCGCGCGACCAGCAAGCGACCAATGCGGACTTGCGCGCGCGGCTCGCCAGGCTCGAGACGCTGATGACGGCTCGCGGGGGCCGGAAGTAACGGTGCGGCAGGGAAGGAGGCACCGCGCAGGGGCGGTCTGCCACCCGCAGCGTTGTCTCGCGGTAGGCCCGCAGGAAGTCTGTCATGGGCAAGAACTCTGTGTCAGGTGCAGGATACGGTTGACTCCCCCACGCGGCGAGCCCACACTGGCGCCGTCGACCTGCGAGCGAGCGTCACTCGCCGCGTAGGTGCGTGACGCCGTCACCAGGAGGCAGGCATGGCTCGCTGTTCGCGTCTGTGGATTGCTGCAGTCGTCGTCGGACTGTGCCTGGGGCGGTGTGACAACGCCTCCGCGCAATCGACGCCACGTGAGGGCGCGCCCGGCACCACCGTGTCGCGGTCGCCTGCCAGACGCCAGAACACGCCGCCTGTCGCCGATGCCGGCGCCGACCAGACCGTGGCGGTCGCGTCCGCCGTGCGCCTCGACGGCTCGCGTTCGACCGATGCCGATGGCGATCGGCTGGCGTTCTCGTGGTCGTTGATCCGCCGTCCGGCGCTTAGTCAAGCCACGGTGTCAAGTGACGCCGACGTGATGCCGACGTTTGTTGCCGATGTGCCCGGCGCCTACGTGGCGCGCCTCGTGACGCACGACGGCGTCGCGTTCAGTCGTACCGCCACCGTCACGATCGACACGCGGAACTCGGCGCCCGTGGCCAACGCGGGATCCGATCGCACGGTGGCGGTCGGTGACGTGAGCCGTCTGACCGCTGCCGGGTCGAGCGACGTGGATGGCGACGCCCTGGCCTATGCGTGGACCCTGCAGTCAGCGCCGCGCGGCTCGCGTGCCGTGCTCTTGAACAGCAGCGACGCCATCACAGGGCTCCTCCTCGATCGACCGGGTCGCTACGTGGTGCGCCTCGTCGCCTTCGACGGACGTCAACGCAGCGTGCCCGCGTTTATGACAATCCACACGCGGAACTCGGCGCCCGTCGCCGACGCGGGACGGCGCCAGACGGCCCGCGCGGGCGCCACCGTGCAGCTTGATGGCAGCGGCTCGACCGACGTCGACGGCGATCGCCTGTCGTATGCCTGGGCGCTGACCACCCGACCGGCCGGCAGCACCGCCCGCCTCTCGGACGCCAGCGCGGTCACGCCCACGTTCGATCTCGACCAGCCGGGCGCGTACGTGGCGCAGCTCGTGGTGTCCGACAGCGGCGGAGAGACGCGAGCCGCGACGGTCGCTATCACCACGTCGAATGCGCCGCCCACGGCCGCGGCGGGGCCGGCCCACACGGTGGCCGTCGGACAGGTGGCCGTGCTCGACGGCTCGGCCTCGAGCGACGCCGACGCCGACCCCCTCTCCTACCGTTGGGCGCTGGTGTCGCGTCCCGCAAACAGCCGGGCGACGCTGTCGGACGCCCGCGCGGCCATGCCCACGTTCATCGTGGACCAGCCCGGCACGTATGTCGCGCAGCTGATCGTGAACGACGGCGTGGCCGACAGCGCGCCGTCGCTGACCACGATTCACCCGCTGGCCTCACTACCCGTGGCAGTGGCCCGACTGGATCCGACGAGCGGCCCGGGTCCGACGATACATCTCGACGGCTCGCAATCGTTCGATCCGGATGGCTCGCCCCTGACGTATGCCTGGTCGCTGCTCTCGACGCCGCTGGGCAGCGCGGCCACGCTGTCGAATCCTCTCGCCGTCGATCCGACATTCACCATCGACCAGCCAGGCGCGTACGTGGCGCAGCTGATCGTGAACGATGGGACGGGAGACAGCGCCCCGGTCAGCCTGCTGGTGAACCTCTCCACGGCCTCCCCGTTGGTCAACGCGGGTCCGGACCAGGAGGCGGACATCGGTGACACGGTGCAGTTGGACGGCAGCCGGTCGTCCGCCCCCTTCTTCCTCTGGTCCTTCGCATCGACGCCAGGCGGCAGCACCGCCGCGATTGCCAACGCCACGTCGGTGGCGCCGACGTTCGTCGTGGACCTGCCAGGTGACTACGTGGTGCAACTGGTGGTGAGCGACGGCGTCACCACGAGCCTGCCCGACACCATGACGGTGAGCACCTCGGCGCGCGGGCTGTCGTTGTCGCCGAGCGGGTTGAGCCTGGTGCCGGGTGGCGGCGGCACCCTGACGGTGTCGATGGCCGGTTCGCCTGGCGCTCTGTTTCCCATGATCACGCTCACAAGCTCCAATCCGGCCGTGGCCTCCGTGCCCACGCAGGTGACGATTCCGGTGGGCCAAACGAGCGCGGTGATTCCCGTCACCGCCGGCACGAGCGGCGCCGCCATCATCACGGCCACGGTGGCTGGCCACAGCGCCCGCGCCGTCGTGGCGGTGGGCGGGCGCCTGGTCGAGTGGATCGTGGACACGAGCGGATCGTGGGACGACCCGACGAAGTGGAGCATCAACGCCGTGCCGGCGGCCGGCGACGTCGTGGTGATTGATCGGCCCGCCGCAGGCGTCGTGGTCACCGTGCCCTCGACGACGGCCGCGGTGCAGGCCCTCTACTCGATCGAGGCGATGGTGGTGAACGGCACCCTCGTCGTGGCCGGCGAGGCGTTGCTCGCCCGGGGATTGATGCTCTCGGGCGCGCTTTCCGGAACGGGCAAGGTGACGTTGGCGGCGCCGATGACGTGGTCGAGCGGGGGCGTGTCGCTGGCGGGAGGCCTGGAGGTGCTCCCGGGGCAGACGCTCACGATGGCGACGGGCAATGGCCACGTGCTGAGCGCCGGACCGCTGACGAACCACGGGACGGTGGTGTGGCAGGCAGGCGAGTTCTACATCCAGGGCACCATTGACGTGCTGAATGCGAGCGACGGGGTGTGGGAGGCGCAGGCCGACCTCAACCTCACCTCGAGCAGTTGCGGATCGCCGACCTTTACCAACGCGGGCCTGCTGCGCAAGACGGCGGGGACGGGGCAGCTGACGGTGGCGAGCTGCGTGGCGATGACCAACACGGGCACGCTGGAGCTGCAGACCGGATCCATGGCCTTCGGCGGCACGCTCGTCACGAGCGGGCTGTTGACGGCGGGGGCGGGCACGGCGTTCTACCTCCAGGCGGTCACCCTGCAGACCGGGTCGACCTTCAGCGGGACGGGACTGCTGCACATGAACGGCACGACCACCGTGACCGGGAACCTGACGACGACGCTGCCCGTGGTGCAGACGGGCGCGGTGACCGGCAGCGGGAAGCTCACGTTGGCGGCGCCGATGACGTGGACTAGCGGGGTCGTATCGTTGGCGGGGGGTCTGGAGGTGCTGTCGGGGCAGACGCTCACGATGGCGACGGGCAATGGCCACGTGCTGAGCGCCGGACCGCTGACGAACCACGGGACGGTGGTGTGGCAGGCAGGCGAGTTCTACGTTCAGGGCACCATCGACGTGCTGAACGCGTTCGACGGGGTGTGGGAGGTGCAGGGCAATCTCAACCTGACGTCGAGCCTTTGCGGCGCTCCGACGTTCACCAACGCCGGCCTGCTGCGGAAGACGGGGGTTACCGGCTCGCTGTCGGTGACGAACTGTGTGTCTCTGTCGAACACGGGGACGATCCAAGTGCGACTGGGGGGCACGGCCCTTGGCCAATACGACCGCATCGCCGCCGGGTCGATAACGTTGGGCGGCACGCTCGACGTCATCCTTACCAACGGCTTCACGCCGTCGAGCGGGAACACGTTCGATGTCGTCACCTACGGGGCGCGCGTGAGCACGTTTGCCGTCGTCAACGGCAACGGGGAGACCTACACCGCCACCTATGGCGCCACGGCCCTGACGCTGCAGAAACCCTGACCGGGGACGTCGTGTTCCGGATGCGCTGCGTATGCCGCCGCCGCAAAGTCGGCGGCGTGCGCGACCTGCTTCTCGCCACCTCCCTCGCAGCGGCCGGCGCCGCTGCGCTCCATCAGTCTGCGGATGCGCGGTCCCGATCGTGTTGTGGGTACCCGCCCCCTCGGTGATCACCGTGTTACGCTCGTCCTGCGCTGGTGCGCCAGGGAAGGAGGCCCTCGTGTGCTCCGTTGTTCGACACACTCCAAGGATTGGACCCATGACACCCCTGTCACGCTTCGGCCCTCTTGTCGCGATGGTGCTCGCGTCCGCCGTGCTGCTGCAGGGGCAAGGTGTCGCGCCGTTTCAAGACGACTTTCCCGCAGAAGAGTTCGTCGCCCGGCGCAACCGGGTGCTCGACGCCATCGGCCCGCAGGCCATTGCCCTCATCCAGGGCGCCCCGGGCGTGGACGGCTTCAAGGTGTTCCGGCAGTCCAACGAGTTCTACTACCTGAGCGGGCTCGAGAGCCCGCACGCGTACCTGGTGCTCGACGGCCGGACTCGCCGCACGACCCTGTATCTCTCGCATCGGAACGAGGCGAATGAGCGCAGCACCGGCACGGTGTGGTCGGCCGAAGACCACGCCGAAGTGAAGCGGCTCACGGGCGTGGATGACGTCGCCCCCGTGGAGTTGCTCTCCCGGCACACCTTCGGCACCATGCTGCGAGCGCCGCGGCCGGTCCTCTATGTGCCGTTCAGCCCCGCCGAGGGCGAGGCGCAGAGCCGCGACGAACTCCTGAGCCACCAGGCCGGCGTGGCCGCTGATCCGTGGGACGGGCGGCCGTCACGGGAGGCGCACT
>JANORI010000919.1:0-6801 GCA_031415235.1 Acidobacteriota bacterium
GATCTGTGCTCGGCGCATGCGACGGATGAGCTCTTCGCTCTTCCCGCTGAACATGCTGCCGACGATGACTTCGAGCCAGCCTTGGCTGGCCGCGCGCACCACGTCCATGCGGCTGGTTGCCTCCTGATGACCCGGCTAGGCGCGGGACTGGTATTGGCCAGTCTCGGTGCTCACGCGGATGATGTCACCTTCCCCGACAAACGGCGGGACCTGCACGACCATTCCGGTCTCGGTCGTGGCGGGCTTCAGCTGGTTGGTCGCCGTGGCGCCCTTGATCGCGGGCACGGTGTCGACCACCTTCAGATCGACCGTCGGCGGCAGTTCGATACCCACCGGCTCGGCACCGTAGAACTCCACGCTGATCGTCATCTCCGCCTTGAGGAAGCCGACCGAGTCGCCGAGGGCCTCGTCGCTGAGGCGCGTCTGCTCGTAGTTCTCGGTGTCCATGAAATGATGGCCTTCGGCGTCGCTGTACAGGAACTGCATCTGCTTCTCTTCGAGGACCGCCCGCTCGACCGAGTCATCGGACCGCAAGCGCTGCTCGGACGTCGCGCTGTTGCGCAGGTTCTTGACCTTGATGCGCACGAATCCCCGAAGGTTGCCGGGCGTCTTGTGCTCGAGTTCGATGACCCGCAGGAGCTCGCCGTCCTGCTTGATGATCATGCCGCGCTTGAGCCGGGTTGCCGAAAGGTTGTCTGCCATGGATGCGTGTCCGCTGCCGCTCTAGATCCGTTGGATGTTACCACGCGAACTGACGTGACCGAGCCGTCCCGCCGTGGCCCGCCCGGGGCCGAGGTTCGCCGGAAGTCAGGGCCGCCGCCCTCGTGCTACCATCGACATCGTGGCGTTCGCGCGCTGGGATCCGGTTCGTGACCTGTTGGCCATCCAACTCAAGATGGAGCGCCTGCCCGCGCCTGCCCAGCAGGGCTGGGTGCCGGCGGCGGACCTCTGCGAGACGGCCGACGCCTACATCGTGACGGCCGAGTTGCCGGGCGTCTCGCGCCAGCAGATTCGGGTGGACATCCACGAGGGGCACCTGACCCTGCACGGCCGACGCGATGCGCGGGTGGCCTGCGAGCAGTATCACCAAGTCGAGCGAGGTCACGGCGAGTTCAGCCGCACCTTCCGTCTGCCGAATGACGTCTCGGCCGGCGACGTGTCGGCCGAACTCGAGGACGGGGTGCTCACGGTCGTCGTGCCGAAGCTGGCAGGACACGCGCCGCGCCGCGTGGACGTAGGGTAACCGTCATGCGCCGACTCGCCATTTTCGCCGCCCTCGTTCTCGCGGGTCTCACGGCCGGGCTCGTCGTGTCCGGGCGGACGGGTGCCACCGATGACGCGGTCGCGGCCGACCAAGCTGCCGCCGCGCCCCGTCCCGCTCGTCCCGACGCCGCGCCGGTCGCCGCCGCCGGTCCGGACTTCACGCGCGTGGCCGAACAGACCACCGGCGCCGTCACGAACATCGCCTCGCTGCAGAAGGTACAGCGGTCGGCGTCGCCGTTCTCCAATGACCCCTTCTTCCAGTATTTCTTCGGCGACGCCGACGAGATGTTCGGCAGCCGGAACCGCTACGAATCGAGCCTCGGCTCAGGCGTCGTCATTTCGGCCGACGGCTACGTGCTCACCAACAGCCACGTGGTCGGCCAAGGCGAAGTGGAGGTGACTGTCGGTCTGGCCGACAAGCGCGAACTGCGCGCCAAGGTCATCGGCGTCGACCCTTCGACCGACCTGGCGCTGCTGAAGGTGGACGCGCGCGGCCTGGCCGCCATCCCCTGGGGCGATTCCTCGAAGCTGAAGGTCGCCGAGTGGGTCCTCGCCATCGGCAATCCCTTCCAGCTCAGTTCCACCGTCACGCTCGGCATCGTGAGCGCGCTCGGTCGCGCCAACGTGGGCATCGCGGCGTATGAAGACTTCATTCAGACCGATGCCGCCATCAACCCGGGCAACTCCGGCGGCGCGCTCATCAACGCCCGCGGCGAGCTCATCGGCATCAACACCGCGATTTTCTCGCAGAGCGGTGGCTACCAGGGCATCGGCTTCGCCGTGCCGAGTAACCTCGCCCGCCGCGTGGTGGACGACTTGACGAAGTACGGCGTCGTGCGGCGCGGCTCCATCGGGTACTTCGAGGCGCAGGCGCTGACGTCGCGGATCGCCAGCGAACTGCGCGCGCCCACGACCGACGGCCTGGTCGTGACGCGCATCAACCAGCGCAGCGCGGCCTACCAGGCGGGCTTGCAGCCTGGCGACGTGATCTTGAGCCTGAACGGGCGCGCCATTACCGACGCGGCCGCCTTCATGCGCACCATCGCGGATGCGCCCGTGGGCGGCACCCTCACGCTCGAGATCCTGCGCGAGGCCCGGCGCGTCACACTCACAGTGCCGGTGCAACAGGAACAGCCCCGCTCGCGCGGACGTTAGCCGTGCACGACGGCCGGCAGGGCCGTCGGTCTAGTCGTGAGGCGAGCGCGGCGACGGCGCGCGGCGCCCGCCCGTCAGCCACCGCTTCACGCCCGACACGGCCGCCTCGCCGCGCACCGCGCAGCGCCAGTAGCGATCGGCGCCGTGCGTCAGGCCAATGCGTGGCGTCCACACCACGTCGAGATCGCGAGCCCCGTCGTCTTCGATCGTGAGCGGCCCCTCGGTCAGCGATGCGCGATTGGCCGTGAGCGTCACGCCCATGGCCCGACCGAGGTTGCCCGGCCCCCGGCACAGCTCGGGGGCCGGCAGCGGCGTCGTGCGCGCGCCGCCGCGACGCGCGCGCATCAGCGGCTCGCCGGCAATCGGCGCCAAGGCCCGTAGCAGTACGGCCGCGGGCTGCCCGATCCGTTCGGTGACGGCGTTCAGCAGCAGATGCATGCCGTAGTTCAGGTAGACATACGCCCGCCCTGGTGGGCCGTAGAGCGGCGCCGTGCGGGGCGTACGCCCCCTGGCGGCGTGGCATGCCGGATCCGACTCCCCGATGTACGCTTCCACCTCCACGATGCGGCCCACCGTGCGGCCTTCAGGTGCGTCGTGAACCAGCAGTGCACCGACGAGTTCACGCGCCACCGTCAAGGTGGGACGCGCATAGAACGACGGCGGCAACACGCGGCGGACTGGCATGGCGTCACCCGTCCCGGTCGCGACCCGTCGGCGGGCAGCGCACCGGCACGTTGTCTCCCTAGCCCACGTCGGGCCGCTCGGCGGCGACGAACCGCACCGTGCGGCTCGCGTCGAGGAACACGCCGTTTGGCACGGCCAGGTCGGCCTGGGCGGGCACCTGGATGACGGTCTGCGTCGGCGTGATCATCACGAGCGTGCCGGTGTGATCCCCGACGGTCACGGTGTCACCAGGGCGCAGGAGCTTGCGGGCATAGAAGCCGGCGATCATGCTGCGCGTGACGTCGCGGCTCCCAAGGCCGAGCGACAGGCCGAAGGCCAGCGCAATGCCCGACAGCGCGCAGATCGTGACCACCCGAATCATGTCCGTGTCGATCTCGAGTTGCGCCAGCGCCATGATGCCAGCGACAAACAGCACGAGGGCCGAGGCGACTCCACCGAGCGTGCCCGCCATGTCGATTCCAGAGTTCTCGGCGGACCGACGCACTGCGCCGCCCGCGAAATCGGAGGCGGCCGTGCCGCCGAGCAGCACGGCTATGGCCGCGATCACGTTGGGCAGATAGCCGAAGAACGCGCGGATCGAATCCGCGATCGGCGTGAGGCCAAGCACCGTGGCCGCCGTCTGCGCAAAGAGCATCAAGAGCGCGACATAGATCAGCCGCGGCAGCCAGACACTGGCCGGATCGACCACGCCGACGCGCGCGAGCATCGGCGTCAGACCGAGCGTGTCACCGAGCGCGTCGACCCGCAGGCGCCGAGAGATCACGGCGGCCAGGCGCGCCAACGCTTTCGCCAGCAGCACGAGTCCGATGACGACCAGCAGACCCGCCACGGCGCGCGGCACTCCACGCGTCACCATCTCCACCAGGTCGCGATACGCCAGTCCGGCCATTCTACCAGGGCTGTCGCCGATGGACCGATGCGAGGACGCGGCGTCATACAAAGTCGTCTTGACGTGAGACACCGCGCTGTCCCGACAAGTCACGACCTGCGCCCCGGCTCGAGCACGGCGCGCAGATAGCGTCCGGTATGCGACTCAGGGTGCTGGGCCACCTGTTCGGGCGTCCCCATGGCGACCAGGCGTCCGCCGGCGACGCCGCCGTCGGGTCCAAGGTCGATGACCCAGTCGGCCGTTTTGATCACGTCGAGGTTGTGCTCGATGACAATGAGCGTGCTTCCGGCGTCGAGCAGCTTGCGGAACGCGGAGAGCAGCTTCGCGATGTCATCGAAGTGCAGACCGGTTGTGGGCTCGTCGAGAATGTACAGCATCCGGTCGCCGCCGGCCGAGACGAGATGCGATGCGATCTTCACGCGCTGTGCTTCCCCTCCCGACAGCGTCGTGGCCGGCTGGCCGAGTCGGATGTAGCCGAGACCCACCTCGTCGAGCACCTGCAGCCGACGCTGCACTTTCGGTGAGCCGTGGAAGAACTGGAGGGCCTCCCGCACGGTGAGGGCCAGAATCTGCGTGACGTTCTTACCCTTATAGCGCACGTCGAGGATGGCGGGCTTGAAGCGCTTCCCGTCGCACTGTTCGCACGGCACGTAGACGTCAGCCAGGAACTGCATCTCGACCTTGACTTCGCCCTCGCCCTGACACGCCTCGCAGCGTCCGCCGGGCACGTTGAAGGAGAAGTGACTGGGCGACAGGCCCTTGGCGCGCGCGTCCTTGGTGGCGGCGAGCAGCTCGCGGATCGGATCGAACGCCTTCAAGTAGGTGACGGGGTTCGACCGGGGCGTGCGCCCGATCGGCGTCTGGTCGACGAGCACCACGTCAGTGAGCAGTTCGGCGCCTTCGAGCCGGCGGTGCGACCCGACTCTCCGATCCCAGTCGCCTTTGGCGCGCTTGAGCGCCGCGTAGAGCACGTCGTGCACGAGCGTGGACTTCCCTGAGCCGCTCACACCGGTCACGCAGGTGAGCGTGTTGAACGGAATCTCGATGTCTACGTCCTGCAGGTTGTGTTCGCGCGCGCCCATAAGGCGCAGCCGCTGAGGCGAGCCCTTCCGGCGGCTGACCGGGACGGCAATCTGCAATTCCCCGCGCAGATACTTGGCGGTGAGCGAACGGGGCTCGGCCGCCAGATCCGCCAGCGGGCCGTTGAAGATCACGCGCCCGCCTTGCTCGCCGGCGCCGAGGCCCATGTCGACCACATGGTCGGCCACGGCAATCATGTCGGCGTCGTGCTCCACGACGAGCACCGAGTTGCCCTGGTCGCGGAGCTGCCGCAGGATGGCGATGAGCCGCTGATTGTCGCGTGGATGCAGGCCGATGGACGGCTCGTCGAGCACGTAGAGCGTGCCGACCAGCGACGCGCCGAGCGAGGTCGCGAGGTTGATGCGCTGCGCCTCGCCGCCCGAGAGCGTCGCCGACAGGCGATCGAGCGTCAGGTAGTCGAGGCCGACGTCGCTCAGGAAACCCAGCCGCCGCCGGATCTCGACGAGCACTTTCTCGGCAATCGCCGCTTCCTGCACGCCCAGTGCCAGGCCCTCGAAAAAGCCCTGCGCTTGACGCGTGGTGAGCGCCGACACGCCGTCGATGGTCTGTCCGGCCACACGCACCGCGCGCGCCTCCCGCCGCAGCCGTGTGCCGGCGCAATCGGGGCACGTCTGGTAGCCGCGGTAACGGCTCAGGAACACCCGCACGTGCACCTTGTATTTCTTGCGTTCGAGCGCCGTAAAGAAACCGCGAATGCCCGACCATGACGCGCCGCTGCCTTCGACCACCAGCCGGATCTGTGCGGGCGACAGCGCGTGCCACGGGACGTCGAGCGGAATGTCGAGCGTCTTAGCGGCCTTCTTCAGGTCGGCGAGATGGGGCCGGTAGTGCGGCTTGGTCCAGGGCTCGATGGCGCCGTCCGCAATTGTCTTGTCCGGATCGGGCACGACCAGGTTGAGGTCCAGCTCGATGATGTTGCCAAAGCCGTGGCACGACGGACAGGCGCCAAATGGGTTGTTGAACGAAAACAGGCGCGGCTGCGGATCTTCGTACGGCAGACTGCAGGTGCGGCACTCGAAGCGCTCGCTGAACGCGTGATGGGTATCGGACGTGCCATCCTCGCCCAGCTCAACGACCCAGGCGGCGCCGCCACCCTCCTGATACGCGATCTCCACCGAGTCGGTGATCCGGGTGCGCTGGTCGGCGCCGACGCGCAGCCGGTCGACGACCACTGACAGCGTGGCCCGGCCATCGACGTCGGCGGGCGTCAGATCCTCGAACCCGATGGCGCGCGTGTCGACGAGCAGCCGGCCGAAGCCCCTGCGCCGTAGCGCGTCCACGGCCGCCGCGGCGGGTGTCTTTGCGATCGCGGTGTCCGCCATCCGGTCGTCGCTCTCGAGACCCTCGTCGCCCTCGTCGGCGCCCCGGGCTGCGGTGGGCGTGACCGGCACGGCCAACACCGGCATGTCGAAGCCCACGAGCAGGCGTGCGCCCTCGCGCAACTGCAGCAGGCGGTTGGTGACCACTTCCGCCGTTTCCCGGATCACCTCGATGCCGCAGTTGGTGCAATAGGTGCGACCCACCCGCGCAAAGAGCAGTCGCATGTAATCGTGCACCTCCGTGACCGTGCCCACCGTGGAGCGCGGGTTGCGCACGCTGTTCTTCTGGCGAATCGCAATGGCGGGCGCGATGCCCTCGATGCGATCGACGTCCGGCTTCTCCATCCGCTCGAGGAACTGCCGGGCGTAGGCCGACAGCGACTCGACATA
>JANORI010000920.1:0-2607 GCA_031415235.1 Acidobacteriota bacterium
GACGACTTCGGCGGGCACGCCAAGCGCAACGAGTTCACCTACCAGGGCCGCACCTTCCTGGGCTACGGCGGCACCATGAGCGTGGCCACGCCGTATCCCTACAGCTACATGTCCAAGGCGTTGCTCGTAGACCTGGGCGTCGAGGTCGACCGCAACGCCGAGTTCGCCGACCGCGACCTGTTCCAGACGTTCAACCTTGGCCCCGGCATGTTCTTCGACAAGGAACACTTCGGGGAAGACCGGCTCGTGCCCGGCAACGGCCGCCTGCCCTGGGACCAGTTCTTTGCCCAGGCGCCGCTCAGCGACGCCGCCAGGCGTGATCTGATCCGGCTGTACGGCAAGAACCCGGACTACATGGCTGGCAAGAGCGTGGAGCACAAGGTGGCCGCGTTGGCGCGCATCAGCCATCAGGACTTCTTGCTGCAGCACGCGAAGATGAGTCCGGACGCGCTGCCATTTTTCCTGGGCCAGGGCGGACGCAACAACAAGCGCGTCGACACGACGCCTGCGCTCGAGGCCGCGCGCGCCGGCCGCATCGGCTTCGACGGTCTCGGACTGCCGGACGAAGAATCCTTCAGGCAGGGTAGCTTCACGTTCCATTTCCCCGACGGCAACGCGTCTCTGGCCCGCCTGCTCGTGTCGAGGCTCGTGCCGAAGGCGATTCCCGGCCGCCATGACATGTCCACGATCGTGAAGGCGCCGCCGGTCACCTACGCCGGGCTCGACGACGCCGGCACGCCCACGCGCATTCGCCTGAACAGCACCGTGACCCGGGTGGCACTCGACGGACCTGCCGCGCGGCCGACCGGCGCGCGCATCGCCTACCTGCGCGACGGGAAGATGCATCAGGTGCGAGCCGAGAGCGTGGTGCTGGCCTGCTACAACGCCCTCATCCCCAGGCTCGTCCCCGAGTTGCCCGCCGATCAGAGACAAGCGCTGGCGTACTCCGTGAAGGTGCCGATGCTCTACACGAACCTGCTCATCCGGCGCTGGACCTCGTTTCAGAAGCTCGGCGTGGCCAGCATCAACGCTCCGGGGATGTACCACCCCAGTTGCAGTCTCGATCCGGGCTCGACCGTGGGCGGATACAAAGGCGTCACCACGCCCGATGAGCCCATCGTCGTGCACATGGTGCGTAACCCGAACGAGCCCGGCCTGCCGCGCAAGGAACAGAATCGGGTCGGTCAGCAGGAACTGCTGACCATGACGTTCCACGACGTCGAACTCGCCATCAGGCGTCAGATGGCGCGGATGCTGGCCGGCACCGATTTCGACCCGGCGGCCGACATCGTCGGCATCGCGGCGAACCGCTGGCCCGACGGCTACTCCTACACCTACGACACGCTGGCGGATCCCGACGTGCCGCCCGAGCAGCGTCCGCACGTGATCGGCCGCCGTCGCTTTGGCCCAGTCACGATCGCCAACGCCGATGCCGGCGCGGCCGCATTCACGAATCAGGCGTTCGATGAAGCGCATCGCGCGGTCCAGGAACTGCTCGTCAGCCGAGGGCTCGCGTGAACGGCGACGACGGCGACCTCGGGATGGGGCAGCCCATCACGCGCCGCGACGTGGTCATCGTCGGTGGAGGACCGAGCGGGCTGCGGCGGCACACGCAACATCGCGGGACCGAAGCAGTACAGCGACGTCAGCATCTGGTCATCACGTCGGGCACGACGATTCTGGCGAGTTGCGGCATCCGCGCACGCCCGAAGAGCCGGTCGTGATCCGCATGGATCGGCACCCGTGCGCGCCGGGCAAGCCGCGCAGGAACAGCACGGGTCGATCACCATCGCCAACTCCGACGCGGCAGCGAGTCCGCACACCGACGCCGCGTTCCTGGAGGCGAGCCGCGCGGTGGGCGAAGTGCTGGAGCGGCGCGCGTTTCCCTTCGTGACCACGACCGCCAAGACCGGGGACTGACCGCCGCCGGCGACAGCCGGATGCTACGTCAGCAGCTGATAGCCGCTGCCGTGTACCGTGATGATGTAGCGCGGGTCGTGCGGCCGCGGCTCGATGTGCATGCGCAGCTTGGCCACGTAGTTGTCCACGGTACGGGTCACCGAGAGGTGGCTGTAGCCCCAGACATCACGCAGCAGTTGCTCGCGGCTCACGACCTCGTTGCGATGCGCGAACAGATAGCCTAGCAACTCGAACTCGCGGGCGGAGAGCGCCACGCGCCGGCCCTTCTTGAGCACCAGCCGCTGGCGCGGCTTCACGACGACATCACCCAGTGTGAACTCGCCGCTGCCGGGCGAGTGCCAGTCGTCGCGCCGCACCAGGGCCCGCACGCGCGCCAGCAGCTCGCGCACGCTGAAGGGCTTGCTCACGTAGTCGTCGGCGCCGAGGTCGAGACCGCGAATGCGGTCCTGTTCGTGCGTCCGGGCCGTGAGCACGACGATTGGCACGTGCAGTCCACGGGCGCGGAGCTGCTGGCAGACGTCGAAGCCGCTGATGCCCGGCAGCATCACGTCGACCAGCAGCAGCGCGTAGTGCCGCGCGGCCACCGCCTGGAGCGCTTCCTCCCCCGAGGTTACCGCGGTCACCCGGTAGCCTTCGATCTCGAGGGTGTCGGTCAACATCGAGCGCATCTGCGGCTCATCCTCGATC
>JANORI010000921.1:0-7737 GCA_031415235.1 Acidobacteriota bacterium
AGGCGCCCGACACGGTCACCGTCTCTTGCACCGTTGCGACGCCGAGCTGGGCGTCGAGCGTGAAGGTCACGCCCGCCTGCACGCGGATGTCCTCGTACACCTTCGTCTGGAAACCGGTGATCTCGAACGTCACCTTGTAGACGCCGATGGGGATCGCGGGCACGCGGTACGCGCCCAGCTCCGACGTGGTGGTCGAGCGTGAGCCGCCGAGAATCGTCGGGCCGCTCACGGTGAGGGTGACGCCCGGCAGCGCAGCGCCCGAGCCGTCCACGGCCCGTCCCTGCAATACCCCTGTCTGCTCCTGTGCCCACGCGGACGCGGCAGTGGCGAGCACCACGGTCACGGCGACGATTACTCTGCCCATCGACTGTATCTCCCTCGTGCGCCGACTGAGGTCACGGGCGCCTCTGCGCGCGGCCCGGCGACTGCCACGGAAAGCGTCACTATAGCCGAGAACTGTCCGTACCGGAGGCGCCGGAGACGAGCCCACGTGGCAGTCCGCACGACCATGCGGACGATGCTGTGCGCGTGCGGGACGGCCTGCGCGGTGGGCGCAATGGCGGCGCTCGGTCTGGCCCCGCCGCTCCAGCCCCCGGCCGGCGGCGGGGGGCGCTCGTCGTTCGAGGCGCGACCATCGGCGATGGCACCGGTGCCCCTGCGCGCCCGAACGCCGACCTGCGTGTGCGCGAGGGGCGGATCGTCGCGATCGGCACGAGGCTGGACGCGCCCCGGGCCACCGCGCCCGCTCGTGCGTACCCCTAAGAAGACGCGAGCGCGGAGGTACTCGAATCCGTGGGTAGAGTTTTCTCGCCATGCGCAGCGCGGCCAAGCGATACTGCGTGAGCGAGGCCGCCGCCTTCGACCCTCCGAACGGTCCGCGGCCGAGTCTCGCTAGCCCTCAGGAGGCCGAATGGTAGGCGCACGCGTCTGGCCGGTCATTGCTCTCGCACTCGCCCTGTCGGCGGCCTTTCCGGGGGCGGCGCAACAGTCGGCCAGCGACACGTTCGAAGCGCTCGTGCAACGGTACATCGACCAGCGGCGCGACTCGGGCAATCTCAACCGCGCGGCCATCGAAGCGCGCGTGGCCGCCCAGAAGGACCTGCTCGGTCAGCTGCGCGCCGTCGCACCCGGCGGCCTCTCACCCGAGCAGCGCATCGACCGACTGGTCGTCGTCGGTCAGCTCGACGGGTCGGTCTTCGAGCAGGAGGTGCTGCGTCCGTGGGAGAAGGACCCGGAGCTGTATCTGCAATACGGGTCGCTCGCGGGACTCATGGACCAACCCGGAGACGCCGCCGCGAAAGGCCGCGCCGTCGCGGCACGCCTCAGAGCGCTGACCGCGTTGCTGGGGGAGGCGCGGACGAACCTCGAGACGCCGCCCAGGCGCTTCACCGACAACGGCATCTACCAGGCGGGGCAATGGCGCACCTTCCTCGAGACCGATGTCGCATCCTTCGCGCGGAGTGCGGGCGACGCCAGTGCCGAGGTGACCGCGGCCAGCGCCGAGGCCATCCGCGCGCTGGCGGGCTTCGAGCAGTTCCTGAGCCGCGACCTGCTACCCACGTCCACCGGCACCTTCGCCATCGGACGCGACCACTACAACCACATTCTCGCGACGCGTTGGTACATGAAGGACGACGCAGCAGCCCTGCTCGCGAAGGGACAGCGCGCGTTCGCCGAGACCGAAGCGCAGCTCTCCGCGCTGGCCGGGACGATGAAGCCGGGCGCGTCGTGGGTCGAGGTCTACGAGTCGTTGAAAGACGACCATCCGCCGGCCGACCGCATCAAGGACGAGTACCAGGCCCAGATGGAAGCGGCGCAGGCGTATCTCGAGGCCCACGACATCGTCACGCTGCCGGCGGGAGAACGCGTCACCACCATCGACACGCCGCCCGCCATGCGCCGCTCGTCGCCCTTCGGCACGTTCAGCTCGGTGGGACCGCTCGACACGACGCTGCACGGCCGGCTCGTGCTGACACCCATCGAGTCGACGCTGACGCCCGAGCAGCGCAAGGAGCGCCTGCGCTCGCATCACCGCGCCTGGATTCCCATCATCGCCGTGCACGAAGCCTACCCGGGCCACCATGTGGCGGCGCTCAAGGCCAACGAGAATCCGCGCATGCTCCGGCGCGTCGTGAAGGAGTCGATCTTCGGCGAGGGCTGGGGTCTGTACTGCGAAGAGCTGATGTACGAGCAGGGGTTCCTGAAGGGCGACGACGTCCGCCTCACGCAGCTTCGGAATCGTCTGTGGCGCGCCGCGCGCGTCATCATCGACGTGGGTCTGCACACCGGCACGATGACCGTCGAGGAGGGCGTGAACCTTCTCGTCGAGAAAGTGCGCTTCGAGCGGTACGCCGCCGAGCTCGAGGTGGGGATGTACACCCGCCGACCCACGATGGTGCTCGGCTATCTCATCGGCATGATGGAGATCGCCGACATGCGCGCGGCCTACGAGCGCAAGTTCGGCAAGCCGTCGTCGCCGAAGGTCTTCTTCGACAAGCTCCTGCGCATCGGTTCGCTACCGCCCTCTCTCGTGCGGGCGGAACTGCTCGGCGAACCGATCGCCGACACCAGCCAAGCCGAAGAGCCGCTCGGCGCAGGCGGGCTCTGGCGCTACGTATCCTTGGGACGTCCCACCGGCGACGAGACCAGGCTCGACGGCTTGTTCGTGTTCCAGAACGGCCGGTTCGTGCAGCAGGCGCTCAACCTCGGCGAGCCTGCGTCGTCGCAGGTCGCGCAGGCGCACGCTGGCACATACACGATCGAGAACGGCAAGATCCGCCTGCTGGCGGAGGTAGGACTCGTCGTGACACCGCCTGCGGCGTCGCCAGTGGCGTCGAGCCCCAATCGCCATCACGACCTGGCGGTTGTTCGTGATGCAGACCGCCTCGTCTTGACCTTCGGCAGCGGCACGGTACAGAAGTTCACGCGCGTCGGGCCCGCCTCTGGCCGCATCGTACCGCTCTCGAAGGGCGCCCTCGCGCTGGTCGACGATCGCTTCCTCCTGGTGGTCGAGGAAGGGGGCCGCGCGATCGCCGGCTCCGGCAGATTCACGGCCAAGGGCACGGCGCTGCGATTCGTGCCGGAGCGCTGGCTCTCGGCGCGCGACGGCACAGTGACCTACTCGACGGCGCCGGTGGACGCGACGCTGGACGCCACGTCGCTGCGGATCGCCGGCGAGGCCCCGATTCGGGTGGCTCGCGTCCCCGCGCCAGAACACTGACGCACGCCATGATGCGCGCATGCGCGCCGCTCTGCTCGCACTCGATCGCGTAGACGTCGCCCCTGGGCCCTCAGGCGCGGCCGAGCACGTGGTCGACCGCGGTCGGGACCTCGTCTTCAGCCGTAGCGCCGCGGCCCGCTCGGACGGCACCGTCTGGCCAGGCGGTGTTCTCGACGTCGAGTCCGCCGGCAGTGAAGGTCGCGCCTCCGGTCTCGTCGAGCGCAGCGCGGGACCGGCCGCGGGTTTCGACACATAATGCCGGTCACGTGCACTTCCTGATGTTCGTCAACCAAGGGTCCGGCCGATGACCAGCGTGGATTCGTCCCCCTCCGCCACGCTGGTCTTTCGTGGCGGCGCGCTCGGCGCGCTCGCGCCGTTTGCGCTCTTCCTGGCCGGCGTTGGCTGGCTCGCGTTGGCCGGGGCTCCCGACGAGCACGGGTTCTGGCCGATCTTGCTCGGCTCGCTCATTGCAGGATTGCTGCTGGTGCGGGATCGCACGGCCTACTGCGACGCGATGATCGCCGGCATGAGCCAGTCAATCGTGATGCTGATGATCATGGCGTGGCTACTCGCTGGCGTCATCGGCACGCTGATGAACGCCTCGGGCTTCGTCGATGCGCTCGTGTGGGTGGCGCGGCAGCTCGATCTGACAGGCGGGGGCTACATCGTGGCCGCGTTCCTGGCATGTTGCCTGGTCTCGACCTCCACCGGCACGAGCTTCGGCACCATCCTCATCTGCGGACCCTTGCTGTACCCCGCGGGAGGCGCGGTCGGGTCCGGTCCGGCGATGCTGGCCGGTGCGATTCTGGCCGGCGCGACCTTCGGCGACTCGATCTCGCCGATCTCGGACACGACCATCGCCTCGTCGGGTACGCAGGGTGCCGACATCGGCGGCACGGTGCGCAGCCGGCTGAAGTACGTAGTGCCGGCCGCAGTGTTCGCGGCCGTCGTCTTCGCGCTCTTCGGGGGCGCCGAGGTGGCAGAGGTGGCAGGTGCCGGCGCGGCCAGCTCCCCGCGCGGCCTGCCCATGCTCGTCGTGCCCGTCGTGGTCATCGCGCTGCTGCTGCGCGGCCGGCATCTGGTCCATGGGCTGCTCGTGGGCATCGCCGTGTCGCTCGTCACCGGCCTCGGTCTGGGACTCTTCGCGTGGAGCCAGGTCCTCTACATCGACCCAGCGGCGTTCACGGCGAAGGGGCTGGTCATCGACGGGTTCAACCGGGGTCTTGGGGTGTCGGTGTTCACCATCCTGCTCATCGGCCTCGTCTCGACGCTCAAGGCGACCGGGTTGGTCGAGCGCCTCGCGGGCATCAACGGTGCGGCATCGACGAGCGCGCGAAGCGCAGAGCTGCGCATCTTCAGCGCGGTGTCGGCCGCGGTGCTGCTCACGACCCATAGCGTCGTCGCGATCCTCACGGTTGGCGAACTCGCGAACCGGCTGGGTCGTGCCGTTGGGCTGTCGGCGTATCGACGGGCGAACCTGCTCGACGTCACCGTCTGCACCTACCCGTTCCTGCTGCCCTACTTCATTCCGCCGATCCTGGCCAGCAGCGCGACGAGCTCGGGCGAGGCGTTCGGGCTGCCTCGGGTGTCGCCGTTCGACGCAGGCATGCACAACGTGTACTCCTGGGCGCTGCTCGTGATTGTGCTGGCGGCGATGGCCACAGGATACGGCCGGAGCGAGGACGCATAGACGCCGAAGGGACGGTCGGTCTACCGTCTCCGGTTCGTCACGAGCGCGATCGTGGCCTTCACGACGGCGCTGTCGGCATCACCCATCGCCAACGCGGTGCGGTCGTGCGTCATCTCGGCGAGCTCGATCACCGTCGCGTGTCCCCCTTGGGCCGACAGGCGGTCCACAAAGACGCGGCTCGCGTCGATGTACGGCGTCTCCTTCCCGCCGAACGCCACGACCGCCGACGGCGTGCGGAGGATGCGCAACTGGGGACTGGCGGCCTCACGGCGCGAGGGGTCGGGGAGAAAGTCGGCGACGAACCCCGTGGCGTTGCGCAGGTCGTACGGCCCGCTGATGGGCACGATGCCCTTGACCACATCAACCGGCACACCGCGTTTCGCCTGCCAGTCGGCCGTCACGCCAACGAGCGCCGACAGGATGGCGCCGGCCGAGTGACCGCCGACGAAGATCCGCGCTGGGTCGCCGCCGTATCGGCCGACCTCGCGATGGAGCCAGCCGAGCATCAGCTCGACATCTTCCACTTGGTCGGGATAGACGTGCGGGAGCAGGCGATAGCTCGCCACGGCCGTGATGATGCCGTGTGCGGCAAGGGGACGCGCGACGAAGCCGTACTGCGCCCGGTCCCCTTCACGGAAGCCGCCGCCGTGGATGAACAGGAACACCGGCGCGCGGTCTTCGGCACGCACCGGGAGGTAGAGGTCGAGGCGCTGCTTCGGGTCAGGACCGTAGGGCAGGTCGAGGTGGTGCGTCAAGGTCTTGCGCGTCGCCGTCGTGAGCGCCTCGGCCTGCTCGTAGAACGCGCGCCAGTTCGTCGTGAACGTCTCCGCGTTCTGCACCGTGAAGTAGGTGTGCCAGTCTTGTGCTCGCGCCGGCTCGGCCAAGAGCATCGCCGCGACGAGCAGAACGCTCGACATGCCCGGCACTGGGGTGTGGCTGCCGCCGGCGCCGCGCAGACGCAGAACATGGGACGGTGGGAACATGCGCGTGCGATTCTAGTCTGCCGAGCCCGTCCGGCCTACGGTGGCTCGCGATGCTCGTGATAGCGTGTCGCGCGTGATGATCACCCGATCCGGTGTTGCCCTCGTTCTCGTTGCCGCACTCGCCGCGTGCGACCGGCCGGCCGGCATGCCGGCGGACTTGGCCATCACGTCGGTCAGCGTCGTGGACGTCGCAAGCGGCACGGTGCAACCGGTTCGCACGATCGTGATGAGCGGCAGCCGCATCGTGGCCGTGGCCGCCTCGGTCGACGGCTACGCGCCCGCGCGCATCGTGGACGGGGCAGGGAAGTTCGCCGTGCCAGGCCTGTGGGACATGCACATGCACTTTGGCGGTGGCGACGCGCTCATCCAGGAAAACAAGCACCTGCTGCCGCTCTTCCTCGCGCACGGCATCACCACCGTGCGCGACGCGGCGGGCGATCTGAGCCCCAGCGTGCTCGAGTGGCGCTCGGCGGTGGCGTTGGGCACGCTGCTCGGCCCCACGGTCTACACGTCTGGACCGAAGCTCGAGGGCATCGACTCGGTGTGGCCAGGCGACCTCGAGGTGGGCACGCCGGAAGACGTGCGGGCGGCGCTCGACACGCTGCAGGGCATGAAGGTGGACTTCGTGAAGATCACGGAGAACACGCTCATACCTGAGCTCTACTTGCTCGGCGTCCGCGAGGCCAGGACCCGCGGCTTCAAGGTGTCGGCGCATGTCCCGGTCGCGCTGACGCTCGACCAGGCCTCAGAGGCGGGACTGAGCTCGATCGAGCACATGTCCTATCTGCTGCGCGGCGGATCGCCGCGTGAGGCGGAGCTGAGCGGCGCCGTGGCGGCGGGGAAGATGCCGCCGGGCGATGCGGTCACGGCCATGATCGACAGCTTCGACGAGTCCACCGCGCTCTTGACCTACGGCCGGCTCGCACGGCGCGGCACGGCAGTGACGCCAACGCTCAACGGCAGCCGCATCCTGGCATATCTGGATCAGGACACGCACGCCGAGGACGACTACCTGAAGTATCTCGGGCCGGGCCTGAAGGCCACCTACGAAGGGCGCGTCACGCGCGCGGCGTCGGATGACGCGGCCGCCGTGGCCCGGCGTCACGACCGCTTCGAGCAGGCGGCGCGGCTGTTGCCGCTGCTGCAGCGCGCGGGTGTCACGATCCTGGCCGGCACCGACGCCGGCTTCCTCAACTCGTTCAACTATCCCGGCATCGGTCTGCACGATGAGCTCGAGGTGCTGGTGAAGTACGGCCTGACGCCGCAGCAGGCGCTGGCCGCGTCGGTGGTGAACGGACCGGCGTTCCTGGGCGCGTCGGAGGGCTTCACTGCGGTGGCGGCGGGGAAGACGGCTGACGTCGTGCTGCTCGACAAGAACCCGCTCGACGACATCCGCGCCACTCGCGCCATCCACGCGGTGGTGCTGAAGGGCCGCTATCTCGACCGCGCCGCGCTCGACGGCCTGCTGAAAGACGCACAGACGCAGGCGGCCACGCGCGCGCCTGCGACCGCGCCGCGCTGACGTGACGGCGGTTGTAGCTGCGGCAGTCGACGGGACGCGCTATCTCCCCCCGGCTCACCTTCGCTCCGCGCTGTCGCGCCGTCCCCGCGACCGGGAGGCATGCCGCGCTGACGCGCGTCAGACGGCGGTCGCACCCTCGGCAGTCGACGGGACGCGGTCTCTCGCTCCGGCTCACCTTCGCTCCGCGATGCCGGGCTGACGCGCCGTAAGCTGCAAACGGATCCGCCTGGCTGGGTGACCGGCAATACTCGCGGTGCTCAGAGTTCGCCGTCGGGAGACGCCACGCCCCGACGGCTGCCGCTGTCGCCATCGCCGCTGAGGA
>JANORI010000922.1:0-4218 GCA_031415235.1 Acidobacteriota bacterium
TCGGGCCGGATGATGATGTTCGAGATGCCGGTTTCGTCCTCGAGCGTGAGGAACACGAACCCCTTCGCCGTGCCCGGCCGCTGCCGCGTGATCACCATGCCGGCCGTGCGCACGCGCCGCCCGCTCTTCACATGCGGCAGATCGATGGCCCGCAGCACGCCCTTCATCGACAGCTCGTGCCGCCGGAAGCGCATGGGATGCGGCCCCACGGTGAGGCCCGTGCCCGCGTAGTCCGCGACTAATCGCTCGCCCGCGGACATGTCGGGGAGCGGGCTCGCAGAGCCAGGGACTAGGGACTGGGGACTGGGGACCAGGCGAGAGACACCGTCACGCCGCACCCCGGCATGTTCATCGTCACGATGTTCTTGGCCCGCCCCAGTCCCCAGTTCTAAATCCCTGGTTCCCGCTCTCTCGCCTGATCCCTGCTCTTCTCCCTGGTCCCTAGTCCCCAGTCCCTGCTCCGCCCGCAGGTGCTCTTCGTCAGATTCCTGGTCGGCGAAGAGCGCGCCAGCGGGCCGCACTGCTCGCTCCACCTGCCACAGCGCGCTGCGGCGATCGTGCCCGAGCGAGTTGAGCGCGCCGATCTCGGCCAGCACGGTGACCTCGTCACGGCGCAGGCCGGTGAGGCGGATCAGATCGTCGATGGAACGGAAGCGCCGGCCCTCGACGCCCTCGGTCCACTGGTGTGAGCAGACGTTGCAGAACAGGGACCCCCTCGACCAGGCTCGGGACAGGCGGGGACTGGGGATTGGGGACTGGGGCGTGCCAGAGCGGCTGCCCAACTGCGACGGCGACTCGGTGCCATACGCCGACGACGACTCGGCCACGCGCAGCGACGCCACGGTGCGGCCGCCGGTGGTCTCGAGCATCGATGGGTCGTCGCAGCCGCACTTCGGGCACAGGAGTGGTGGCACCTCGGCACGCGCGGCACTTGGCCGCGCGCCCCCGAGATCTTCACGCGGGCGTCCCGGATCCCTGCCTGCCCCGAGCCTGGTCGAGGGGGTGCCCGGTCCCTGCCTGCCCCGAGCCTGGTCGAGGGGGTCCCTGCCTTTGGACGCAATCGCATAGCCTGCTTCGGCGCGCAGGCCGGCGACGAAGCGCAGGCCCAGACGAATGGTGCCATCGACGCCGACCGTGCAGTTCCACTCCGACTCCTGCACGTCGATGGGCGCAAAGCGCACGCCGCGGCGTTGCGCGTCTTTCACGAGCGTGGCCGGATGGTAGAACCCCATCGGCTGGTTGTTGAGCAGTGCCGTGTAGAACGCCGCCGGATAATGCGCCTTGAGATACGCGCTGGCATACGCGATGAGCGCGAAGCTGGCGGCATGCGACTCGGGAAAACCGTAGAGCGCAAACGAGCTGATCGAGCGCACGATGCGATCGGCCGCCTCGGCCGAGATGCCGCGCGTGGCCATGCCCTCGCGCAACTGCACTTCGATCTGCCGCATGCGCTTCTCCGACCGCTTGAAGCCCATGGCGCGACGCAGATCCTCGGCTTGCCCGCCGGTGAAGCCCGCCACCACCATGGCCATGCGCAGCAGTTGCTCCTGGAAGAGCGGCACGCCGAGCGTGCGCTTCAACACCGGCTCGAGCAGCGGATGGTCGTAGACCACCGGCTCGCGGCCGGCGCGGCGATCCAGATACGGATGCACCATCTGCCCCACGATGGGCCCCGGCCGGATGATGGCCACCTGCACCACGAGGTCGTAGAAGCACGTGGGCTTGAGGCGCGGCAGCGTGGCCATCTGGGCGCGCGACTCGACTTGGAAGAGACCGACGGTATCGGCCGCTTGCAACATGGCATAGACCGCTGGGTCGTTGGGCGGGATGCTAGCCATGTCGAGGGGACGTCGTTTGGCGGGGCTCGGGGCCCGGGGCCCGGGACCCGGGTGCATGGAGTCGACGCTGGCCGCGTCGACCTCATCTCGCTCTTGAGAAAGCCGGTCAGCGCGATCAGCGCTGACGCCGTCCCCGAGCTCCGGCTCCTCATCCCCGAGTCCCGAGCCCTGAGCCCCGAGCCCCGAATTGATGATCCACAGCGCATCCTGCAACGCGGCCATCATCCCCAAGCCGAGCAGGTCCACTTTGATGAGGCCCATATCGGCGCAGTCTTCCTTGTCCCACTGCACCACCACGCGGCCGGGCATGCTGGCGTTCTCGAGCGGCACCACGGAGGAGAGCGCGCCCTGGCAGATCACCATGCCGCCGGAATGCTGGCCCAGGTGCCGCGGCAGGTCCTGCATCTGCTGCCACAGCTTCGCGAAATGCACCACCTGCGGCTGCTGCGCGTCGACGCCGGCCGTCTGCATGTTCTTCGAGAGCGAGTCGTCTGAGTCCTGGAACTCGAAGTTGTGCATCACCTTTGCGAGCCGGTCGATGTGCGTGGGATCGAGGTTGAGCGCCTTGCCCACTTCGCGCGCCGCACTCTTGCCGCGGTAGCTGATCACATTCGCGGTCATGGCCGCGCCGTGCTGCCCGTACTTCGCATACACGTGCTGGATGACCTGCTCGCGCCGCGAGCCGCTCGGCAGATCCAGGTCGATGTCGGGCCACTCGCCGCGCTCTTCCGACAGGAAACGCTCGAAGAGCAGCTCCATGCCCACCGGATCGACGGCGGTGATGCCCAGGCTGTAGCACACCGCGCTGTTGGCCGCCGAGCCGCGGCCCTGCACCAGGATGTCGTGCTGGCGGCAGAAATTCACGATGTCCCACACGATCAGGAAGTAGCCGGCGAGCTCGAGCTTCTCGATCAGGTTCAGCTCGCGCTCGATCTGCGCGCGCGCCTGGTCGTGATACGGGCGGTAGCGTTCCCGCGCACCGATGTCGGCGATGCGCCGCAGGAACGACGCCTCGGTTTCGCCCGGAGGCACCGGATACCGTGGAAAGCGGTAGCCGAGATCCTGCATCGTGAACTCGAGCCGGTCGGCGAGATCGCGCGTGGCATGCACGGCCTGCGGCAGGTCTTCGAATAGCCGTGCCATCTGCGCCGGCGACTTCAGATACCGCTCGGCGTTGGCCACGAGCCGCCGGCCGGCATGCGCCAAGGTCGTGTGTTCGCGGATGCACGTGAGCACGTCGTGCAGCGGCCGCTCGGCCGCCGACGCGAAGCGCACGCCGTTGGTGGCCAGGATGGGCACGCGGAACGCCTCGGCCAGCGACACCAGCATCTCGTTGTCGTAGGTTTCGTCGCGTTGCAGATGCCGCTGGAGTTCCACGTACACGTTCGCGCGGCCAAAGACGCCCACGAGGCGGTCGAGCAATCCGCCCACGCCGTGGCGTTCCGAGTGCAGCAGCGAACGCCCCGCCAGCGCGATGAGCCCGCTCACGTGCCCATCGAGTTCCTCGAGCGTGAGCGCACCCTCGCCCTTGGGCGATCGCAGCTTCATGCGCGTGATGAGCCGGCACAGATTGCGATAGCCCTCCTGGGAAGAGATGAGGAGGGGGAGAGACCAGCGGCTAGCGGCGACGGGGCCCCCAGCGCGCGGACTCTGCGCGTTGGGGTGTCCTTGCGGCTGGCGGCTAGTCCGTTCACGAGCCACGAGTTCTGGGCTCGGATTCTCAATAGTCAGTTCGGCGCCGATGATCGGGCGCAGGCCGGCGGCTTTCGCCGCTTTGTGGAAGCGTGGCGCGCCGTAGAGGCCGTCGCGATCGAGCAACGCCACGGCGGGATAGCCCAGCAGGGCCGCGCGCTCGATGAGCGGCTCGGGTAGCGAGGCCGCGCGCAGGAAGCTGAAGGCGGAAGAGGTGTGGAGCTCGATATACACAGCGGCTAGGGACTAGCGGCTAGAGGCCAATTCGAGCCTCAGTTTCGAGTTCAGCTTGGGAGCCCAGCGCAATGGCCAGGTGATTCAAGAACACCTGCCGTGTGCGCCCGTTATGGCCCTCTGCGATGTTCGACGGAATTGACACAGCGGCGCGACGAATCCGTTGCGCGAGTCCGAAACGATCGTCAGCGGGCAGACTTGATGCAATTCGATCGCTGGCTTCTGCCAGCTGCATCGCTCGCTGCCATGTGATGAGATCGTGGTAAGAACGAATCTTCGACTGAACCATGGGCCACCTGGCGCTCTCCTAGCCGGCTCGCACCAAGCCGCTAGCCGCTAATCGAACGTGCCTTCGACGAACCACTGCCCCACTTCCCGTTCGAGGAAGACGCGGCACGACACGCCGTCGGCAAGCACGACATCCCATTCGTCGCGATCCCAGGGGGTCGCACGG
>JANORI010000923.1:0-7452 GCA_031415235.1 Acidobacteriota bacterium
GTGCGCGGCTCGGTCGACGCCGGGCTCGGCAAGATCGACGGCATCGGCGCGCCCGGGCGCTCGGTCATCGCGCCCACCACCTCGATCACGGAGCCGATCGAGACACGCACCATCGACGGTGTGTCGATGGTGTTCCAACTCACGCCCAACACCGAGGCGCCGGCCGAACTGCACCTCTTCCTGCCCAAGCAGCGGGTGCTGAATCTCGCCGAGAACGCCACCAAGACCATGCACAACCTGCTGCCGTTCCGCGGCACCGAGGTGCGTGACTCGAGCGCCTGGTCGTCACACCTCAGCGACGCGCTCGAGCGCTTCGGCGCCGATACCGACGTGCTCATCGCGCAGCATCACGGGCCCACGTGGGGCCGGGCACGCGTGGCCGGGGCCCTCGCCAACCAGCGCGATCTCTACAAGTACATCCACGACCAGAGCGTGCGCCTGATGAACCATGGCTACGTGCCGTCGGAGATCGCGGAAGCGCTGGTGCTGCCGCCGGGACTGGCGAGCGACTGGGCCGCGCGCGGCTACTACGGCACCCTCGCCCACAATGCGAAGGCGGTGTACCAGAAATACCTCGGCTGGTACGACGCGAACCCGGCCACGCTGAACCCCCTGCCGGAAACCGAGGCGGCGAAGAAGTACGTCGAGTACTTCGGCGGCGCTCCAGCGGTCGTGGCCAAGGCGCGCGCCGACTTCGCGAGCGGGCAATACCGTTGGGTGGCCGAGGTGCTGCGTCACGTCGTCTACGCCGACCCGGCAAACCGCGAGGCCCGCGCCCTGGCCGCCGACGCCTTCGAGCAGATGGGCTATGCGTCTGAAGCCGCCACGTGGCGTAACGCCTACCTGCTCGGCGCGCAGGAGCTCCGTCAGGGCTCGCCCGCCGCCCGTCCGGCCCTGCTCGATGCCGAGATGGTGCACGCCATGCCGCTCGGCGTCGTCTTCGACGTGCTGGGCACACATGTCAACGGGCCGCGCGCCTGGGCGTACGAACTCACGGTGGGCTGGACGCTCTCGGACACGAAGGAACAGGTGACGGTGACGCTGCGCAACGGCGCGCTGACGTGGGTCACTGGCGCGCGTGCAGCTGCTCCCAACGCGACGGTGACGTTGACCCGCGCGGCCTTCGAGAGTGTCGTCCTCGGGCGCCAGCCGCTGCGCGACGCCGTGACCGCCGGCACCGCCACGGTGACCGGCGAGGTCGCGGCCGCAGCCACGCTCTTCGACGTGCTCGATCGCTTCGACGCGGGCTTCGCGATCGTGGAGCCGCGGCGTCCGCAGTAGCACCAGCCGGCCGACGCCAGTGCACCAACGCACCAAAATGACATAGTGAGACTCACCGTCAATCTCGAACCCGAACTCTACGGCCTGGCTCGCTCGCTGGCCCGCGAAGAGGACTGCACCATCAGCGCCGCCGTGAACCGGCTGCTGCGTCGCTCGCTCCCAGGTGGTGCCAATCAGGGCAAGCCACCGAGGCGGCGGACACGGCATGGGTTCACGGTCTCACGTGGACAGACGGTCATCACGGCCGGCACGGTTCGACGCGCAGACGTCGAGGACGAGCGCGGATGACGTGGCTGTTATGTTACCGACGTGCCGCACCGCCACCTGCAAGGCAGTGCGCAGGTGACCGATGCCTGGCTCGCGGAACTGGCTCGTCAACGCCGTGGCCGTCTGGCCACGCTCGATTGCAGCCTGGCCGCGCAGCACCCCGACGTGGCCGAGGTGCTGCCGCTCCAACCCTAGCCGCGCGCCACGGCCGGTTCGGCCACCTGGCTGTGCGCGAACGCCCAGTAGAGTTCGCGCGCGCGTCGATAGACGGGTCCGATCGTCAGGTCGCGCGACTCGTAGCGCACGCACGGCACGACCTTGCCGTGATTGCCCGTGGAGAAGATCTCGTCGGCGCTGTGCAGCTCCGCGGGCGCAATCGTGCGCTGGTGCACGGCGATGCCGTCTTTCTCGAGCAGGCCGATCACGCGCTGACGCGTGATGCCGTTCAGAAAGGTGCCGTTCGGCACCGGCGTGTGTACCGCACCGCCCTTCACGAACATGATGTTCTGCGCGGTCAGCTCCGCGACGTTGCCAATTGGATCGCACATCACCGCGTTGTCGAAGCCGCGGCGCTTGGCATCGGCGATGGCCATGCCGGCCATGGGATACAGGCAGGCGGCCTTGGCGTGGGTGGGCGCCTGCTCGGGGCTGCAGCGCCGGTAGGGCGACAGGCACAGCGAGAACCCGCGCGCCGGATCGGGCAGCGGCGACTTGTGGACGACGAGAGCGAACCGCGTCGAGTCGGGATCGATGGCGACAAGACCAGTCTCGGCCCAGAACATCGGACGGATGTAGAGCGCCGTGTCGGCCGGGAACTTGGCGATGCCCTCGCGTGCCAGCTCGAGCACACGCTCGGCGGTGACCGGCGGCTTCATCAGAAGTCCCTCAGCCGAGCGAATCGAGCGCTGGCAGTGCAGGTCCAGGTCGGGGGCCACGCCCTCGAACGCGCGAGCACCGTCGAATACGGCATTGGCGAGCCAGGCGGCGTTGGTGGCCGACGTCATCAGCGGCACCTCGCCCGTGCCCCAGGTTCCATTGAAGTAGCAGATGGACGTCACGGTCTCGTCGAGCATGCGGGCCTCCCTGAAAGGTTCGATTATAGTGACGTTCTGACGAAACCTGTCCGCACCCGCCTCGACAAGCGCCTGAGAGCCGACCAGCCCGGACTTTCGTGGGCCAAAGTGCGTTCGGCCATCGAGCGCGGGCAGGTCACCGTGAACGGCGCGATCGAGCGCGATCCTGGCGCCGACGTGTTGCCGACGGCCGCCGTCGTCCTCGACGTGAACCGGCCTGCGGTGCGTCCGGCGCGCTCGCGCTTCGGCCGCCTCTACGAAGACGCGCACATTCTCGTCGTCGACAAGCCGGCCGGACTGCTTACGATTCCCGTGGACAAGGAAGACGGCGCCAACGAAGACACGGTGCTGAGCCGGGTGCGCGAGTACATGGATCGCCGGCGCGGCCCGGGCGGTTACGTGGGCACGCTGCACCGTCTCGACCGCGACACGTCAGGCGCGCTCGCGCTGGCCCTGACACGCGAGGCCCACGAGGCCGGACGCGCGCAGTTCGGGCGTCACGAGTTCGACCGGCAATACATGGCGCTCGTGGAGGGCGTGCCTGCGCCTGTGATCGGCACCATCGAGGCGCCGATTGCCGAGGGCTACACGGCCGGCCGACGACGCCTGGCGGGGCCGGGCGAGACGGGCATTCCCGCCGTGACGCACTACGTGGTGCGCCAAGCATACGGTACGGGCGCCGCGATGGTGGAGCTGACGCTCGACACAGGACGCCAGCACCAGATCCGCCTGCACCTGCAGCACATCGGCCACCCCGTGCTCGGCGATCGCGTCTACGGCTCCCCGAGCGGCGCCGACGCCGCAGCGCGCCAGATGCTGCACGCGTGGACGCTCGCCTTCCCGCATCCCATCACCGGTGTGCGCGTGTCGGCGGAAGCGCCGCCGCCCGACGATTTCATTCGCATGCGAGCGCGGATGCGGGGCTGGCGCTAATTCACCAATCGTCCGGGCGTATACTGAGCCGGTGAGCACGCCCTCGCGAACCGCGTTCCCCACCGTGGACCGCACTGCCGTCAGCGTGCAGGCTTTGCATGACGAGCCGGACGAGCGGGCCTGGTGGTGGGCGCGCACGCCAAGAGAACGTCTTGCGGCGATCGAGTTGATGCGACGGGTGGTCTATGGACGTGCCGCTGCTGACGGACGACTTCAAAGAGTTCTTACAGTGGCTCACCGCGAGCCGCGTTGATTATCTGCTCGTCGGCGGGTACGCCGTGGGCCTCCACGGGTACCCTCGGGCCACCATCGATCTCGATGTCTGGGTGCGTGCCACGCCGGAGAACGCCACGCGTATCATCGAGGCCCTCCGCGGCTTCGGATTCGACTCGATGGCGATCGCTCCGGACCTGTTCGTCAACCCGCGCAGCATCGTGCGGTTCGGCGTGCCGCCGTTTCGCATCGAGATCATGACGTCGATCGACGGCGTTGACTACGATGGGTGTCGCGCCCGGGCCGTCGAATTCGATGTGGAGGGCCTTGCGGTGCCGACGATCGCCCTGAGCGACCTGCGGGTCAACAAGCGCGCGGCCGGCCGTCACAAGGATCTGGCCGATCTCGAAAATCTGCCCACGGAGTAGCCCCTTGACTCTACGGTTTGCCGCTGTCGCTGTCCTGGTCTCTGTGAGCGCGTTCGCCACCGCGAGCGCGCAGCCCGCCGCGACGCCGCAGGGCGCGCTGCAAATCACCCTGCTCGGTACGGGCAACCCGCGGCCCAACATGGAGCGCTTCGGGCCGTCGATCCTCGTGGAAGCGGGATCGCGCAGGATTCTGATCGATGCCGGCCGCGGCGCCACGCAGCGGCTCTTCGAGATCGGCGGACGCGAGATGCTCGTCGGCATCGACGCGCTCTTCCTCACGCACCTGCACTCCGACCACACGGTGGGCATTCCCGACGTGTGGCTCACGAGCTGGGTGTTCGGACGCGCCGTGGCGCTCGAGGTGCTGGGCCCGCCCGGTACCGCTGAGATGAGCGGGCATCTCGCGCGGGCGTACGAATGGGATGTCGCCATGCGCAGCAGGGACGAAGGTTTTCCGCTGGAGGGCGCGCGGCTGGCGGCGAGGAACGTGCAGCCGGGCGTGGCCTACGAGCGCGACGGCCTGCGCGTCACGGCCTTTGCGGTGGAGCACGGCGGCGTCATCACGCCGGCCTACGGCTATCGGGTGGACTACCAGGGCCGCTCGGCGGTCTTCTCGGGCGACACGAAGTTCTTCGAACCGCTGGCGGCCCACGCCAAGGGCGTGGACGTGTTCGTGCACGAGGTCATCAGTCCCGAGGTGGAGATGCGGCGCGCACAGGTGCAGGGCGCCCATGCCATCGAACGCGTGATCTCGCACCACACAAGTCCGGAGCAGGCCGGCACGCTCTTCGCCGCGGCCAAGCCACGCCTGGCGGTGTATTCGCACATCGTGCCCTCGCCCACCACCGCCGACGACCTCATCGGGCCGACACGGCGCACCTACGGCGGCCCCCTTGCCGTGGGCTACGACCTGATGACGATCGTGATCGGCGACACGATCGACGTGTTCCCGCGCAAGACGCTGAGCGACAAGTAGCGCCGTCGCCGGCCGCTACTCGACGACCACGGCCGTGCCGCTCACCGTGACCATCAGCATGCTGCCCTGACCGCCGACGGTCTCGTAGTCGAGGTCCACGCCGACGACGGCGTTGGCACCCAGGTCCGCCGCGCCCTGCGACAGCTCCGACAGGGCGATCTCGCGCGCTTTCCGCAGCTCTGCTTCGTAGGTGGCCGAGCGGCCGCCGACGATGTCGCGGATGCCGGCGAACAGGTCCTTGAAGATGTTCGCGCCCATGATTGCTTCGCCGGTGATGATGCCGCAGTACTTCGTAATGCGCTTGCCTTCGATCGACGGAGTGGTGGACAGTACGACGGACGGGTTCATGGGCATCTGAGCTCCTGACAGCACAGACGCACGGGTTGCACGGCAAGTTCCGTCAGCCTGGCACTCGATCCGCCGCGGTGCTCGAAGAGGCCATGTACGTCAACCGACCCGCCGTCGCCGCCTCGAGGGGTCGCACGATCGGCGTCACCACGCAGCGGCAGCGGAGGCGGCGCGCGGCGCACTGCCGACCCATTCCGTGGTTGACGGACGCCGGTCCGGTGCTTCACCATCGGCCTTCCCTCAGCGAGGCCCCATGATCTCAGTGCGAACGACCTCCGTCCTCGTATGCGCGGCCGCCATATCGGCGTGTTCGGCACCCCCTGCTCCGGCTCCGGCCCTGGCGCCGTTCTCGGTCGTAGAGGCGAGTTTTGCCGACATGCAGTCGGCCATGGCCGAAGGCCGCGTGACGTCACGGCAACTCGTGGAGCAATACCTGCAACGGATCGGGATGTACGAGCACACGCTCAATGCCACCATCAGCGTAAACGCGAAGGCACTCGTCGAAGCGGACCGGCTCGATGCGGAACGCAAGGCCGGCACGGTACGCGGACCGCTGCACGGCATACCGGTGGCGCTCAAGGACAACATCCACACGACCGATATGCCCACGTCCGGCGGTGCGGTCGCCTTCGAAGGGTTCATCCCGCCCTACGAAGCTACGCTCACCAAGCACCTGCGTGAGGCCGGCGCCATCATCATCGCCAAGACGGTGATGACGGAACTCGCCAACTTCATCGCGCAAGGTATGCCCGGCAACTACAGCGGACTCGGCGGCTACGGGATCAACCCGTACGACCCGCGCCGTGACCCGCGCGAGGCCACCGGCGATGGCCGGCCGGTAGCCAGCACGGGCGGGTCCAGTTCGGGCATCGGCACCGCCGCGAATTTCTGGGCGGCGAACGTGGGCAGCGAGACATCCGGCTCGGTGCTGAGCCCGTCGAACCAGAACATGCTGGCCGGCATCAAGCCCACCGTGGGCCGCATCAGCCGCTACGGCATCATTCCGATCACCGCCGATCAAGACACGGCCGGGCCGATGGCCAAGTACGTGGCCGACGCGGCGGTGATGCTCGGCGCCATGGAAGGGGCGTCGCCCGATCCGAACGACGCGGCCACCAGTCAGTGCACGCCGCCGCCCAACCGCGACTACAGCGTGTACTTGAAGCGCGATGGCCTGAAGGGCGCGCGCATCGGCATTCCGCGCGCGTTCTACTTCGACAAGCTCAGCGTGCCCGGTGAAAAGGAACCGCGCGGCGGGCTGAGCGAGTCCCAGGCCAAGGCGATGGCCGAGGCCATTGATATCCTGAAGCAAGAAGGCGCGGTGATCGTCGATCCGGCCGACATCCCGAGCATCCTTGACACCGACGCGAAGAACAACTTCCTCTCGTGGGGTACGTGCTCCGGCACCGACGGGGCCAAGGGCAAGGACGCGAACTGCTCGGTGGTGTTGAAGTACGGCATGAAGCGCGACTTCAATGCGTGGCTCGCCACGCTGAACGGCACGGGCCCGGTGAAGACGCTGACCGAACTGCGCCAGTGGAACCTGGCGCATCAGAACCGAGGCGCCATCAAGTACGGCCAGGCCAATCTGGACGTGTCCGACGCGATGGACCTCGCAAAGGACAGGCCGCGCTGGGAAGCCGACCGCGCCAAGGACATCCACCTTGGCGCTACCCACGGGATGGACGAAGTGATGAAGTCGCAAACGCTTGACGCCATCCTCTTCCCTGGCGCGAGCGGCGCGGGCATCGCCGCCAAGCCGGGGTATCCCACGGTGATCGTGCCGTTCGCACTGGTGGCCAATGCGCCCACGCCGGCCTTCCCCGAGGGGTTCGAGGCCAAGCCCATCCCGTACGGGGTGAGCTTCACCGGCATGGCCTGCAGCGAGCCGCGGCTCATCGAACTGGCCTACGCGTTCGAGCAGGCCTCGAAG
>JANORI010000924.1:0-9684 GCA_031415235.1 Acidobacteriota bacterium
CGAGGACCTCAGCGTCGACGAGGTCATGGAGCAGTTCGAGGTATCGCGCGATCAGGTGACGGCCGTCCTCGAGTTCGTGGCTGAGAGCCTCCGTTCCGAAGCCCCCGCCAGTGCTCGTGCTGTTTGACCACGGCACGCCGAAGGGGCTGGCCCAAGCGTTGTCCGGGCACACGGTTCACGCACGGCTCGGTCCAGAGGCTGGAACACCCTCCGCCGCCGACGGCCTTCCTGGAACGGCTCGCCGTGCTCGTACCGCGCCCGCGCGTGAACCGCGCAGCACGCCCCCTTGTCGTCGGCGAATGGAGTCACCACTAGCGAACCGGGTGAACGTGCCGCCCCTGTCAGGTCAGGGAATCGTCACCGTCTGCGGCGCCGTCGCCGGGCCGCTCCCGCACGCGTTGGTCGCGATGACGCTCAGCGTGTAGGCGCCTGCACCAACCGCGCCCGAGATCGTGCGCTGAGTCAAGGCAAGATCCGCGGTGAATGTTCCAGAAACGATCAAGCGGTAGCTCGTCGGCGCGGGCCCGCCGACGGGCAGCTCCCACGACGCCGTGACCAGGCTGCCGTTCTTCGCCACGACGAAGTTCGACGGCGTTGCTGGCACGCCGCTGCACGGTCCGGGGAACGTGAGCGTCACGCTGTTCGACGATGCGCTGGCACCGAGGTTGTTGCGCGCACGCAGCGAAAGCGTATACGTCCCGGCCTGCACGTTTGAGACAGAGAACGTCTCCGACACCGGCAGCCCGACCGAGAGATTGAGGGATCCGGTCACATCAACGACGATCTCCGTCGGCGCCCCTCCGGCGGCGGTATTCGTCCACGCCAGCGCCAGAGAGCTGCCGTTGACGAGCGCGAGGAGGTTGGCCGGCGCCGACGGCCGCGCCGCCACGTTGACGAAGAGGTTGACCTCATTGGACGCGGCGCTCCTGCCCCCCGACGCCAGCGAGTGCATGCGGATGAAGAATGCCCCTGTCGGCGCCACGAAGGTGTAGGTCGTGGCCGTGCTGTTGGTCGGCACACTTGCCAATACGTCGCCAGGCGTGACGCCGCCTTCGATTACGTACCCTGTCGGAGCGCTCCCGGTGACCGGCGCCCGCCACGTGACCGTCACCCTGGAATTGACGACGGACGTGACGATCAAATCCGTTGGCGGCCCGACTGGCGACAGCACGGTGATCGTGACCGTGGCCGGCGCGCTGGCGCCCGCGAAGTTGTTCGCGCGGTACGTGAACGTCGCTGTACCCGAAAAGCCGGCCGCCGCCGTGAACGCAAAGCTACCGTCGGAGTTGAGCGTGAGCGTCCCGCTGGTCGGTCCCGATGCGAGACTCGCGCTCATCGTCGAAGCGCCGTTGCTGGCGTCGTTGGCCAGCACGCCTGGCGCGGGAACCGTAAGTGGCGTGTTGAACGATATCGTGTAACTGTCGTTCGCCGCCGTCGGCACCGCCGTGACCTTGGCGACGAACGCGTCGGTGCCTATCAATCCGCTACGTGACGCTTGCAGCGGCGTCGCGGTCGGGAAATCCGTCGAGTTGGTGTCGCCTGTGACATACACACTGAGGGCACTGTCGAGCGCGATGCCACGCGCGGTCTCGCTGCCAACGCTGCCGCCCAAGTAGGTGCTGTAGACAAGGTAGCAGCCACACTCATTGACCGCGCTGATGAACACATCCCCACCAGAGCCACGATTGACAGACTGGACTGGTGCGTTGATGGGGAAATTGCTGGAAGCTGTCCAGCCTGCGACATAGGCGTTGTTGGCGCTGTCAACGGCGACGTCATAGGCCCTGTCGCCGGCGTTGCCGCCGAGATAGGTGCTGTAGACCAATATGTTGCCGTTGCCGTTCAGCCTGGAGACGAACGCGTCTTCGCCGGTACCCTTGGATGCCTGCAGCGGGGACAGCTGAGTGCAGATCGGAGACCCACCCGGAGGCGTGACGCAACGGATCGGGGCCGCGACCGGGAAGTTCGTGGAATCGGTATAGCCGGTGACGAACAGCTCGCCGCCTGCGTTGACCGCCACACCGTGCACCGCGTCATAGGCCGTGCCACCGAGGTAGGTGCTGTAGAAGAGGCCGCTGCCGCCCGCGTTCAACTTGGCGACGAATGCGTCAGACACACCGCCGCCATACGTTCCAAGTCCTGGGGTCCCCGTCGCGCCAGGAAAATTTGTCGAACCTGTCGACCCGCCCACATACGCGTTGCCTTCGCTGTCAACGGCAATGTCACCGCCATAGATGCTGAATTCGCTGCCGTTGCCGCCGAGATACGTGCTGTACAGCAGGGCGCTGCCGGCGGGATTGAACTTGGTGACGAAGGCGTCGTAGCTGCCGGGGCTGCCATTGTTGAACTGCAGAGGTCCGGCCGTCGGGAAACCGCCGGTGGGCCCGCTGCTGGCATTGTCCGAATTCGTGTGACCAGTCACATAGGCACTTCCGAAGCTGTCGGCCGCGATGCCGTAGCCTCTCTCGGTTCCGCCGCCGCCCAGAAATGTGCTGTACACCAACGCGCTGCCCGCGGCGTCCAGCTTGGTGACGAAGGCATCACCTCCGAGCTTGTAGACCCGCTGCAGCGCGCCTGCGGTGGTGGGGTAAGGGATCGAACTGGGAGTCGGAGTACCTGAATCGGTTTCTCCCGTGACATAGGCGTTGCCGGCGCTATCCACCGCGATGGCGTAGCCGATATCCCCGCCGCTTCCGCCCAGATAGGTGCTGTAGACCAGCGCGCTGCCCGCGGCGTTGAGTTTGGTCACGAAGACGTCGGGGCTGTTGGCGGCGCCCAACTTGGTTGACTGGATGGGACTCCCACTCGTGCCCGGAAAGTTCATCGACAGCGTTTCGCCCGTGACATACGTATTGCCCGCGCCATCTACGGCGATCGCGTGACCGACGTCATTGCTGTTGCCTCCGAGGTAGCTGGAATACGAAAGCACCGGGTCGATGACTAACGGCTGGGTGGTGTCGTAACTGGCGATGGCAAAGCCGACGCGGTCGTTGGCGCCCAGCACGTAGCGTCCATCGACACGCTGCCGCTTGCCGCCGATGTCCTGGTAGATCACCGGCTTGTTCTGCGCCAGGTCGCCGTGGGACGTCTGCAGCAGCAGGTTGCCTTGCGCGTCGAGCGAAAGCTTCTCGACACCCTCGAAGGCAAGGGCGATGCGTGCCGGATCGGCCCCGGGGGCAACCACGAGGTCGTACTCCAGTTCGCGCTGGTTGCCGTAATAGACCAGATCGATGCCGGGATACACCCCGGCATATTTCACCTTGGCGTAGTTCGCGACATTGGTTTGCCATCGCGTGGGGTCGTTGCCGATGAAGTAGTTGCTCGTGCCAGGCAGTCGATCGAGTCCGGAGAGTTGCGGACGCGTATTGGCGCCCACGAGCCGCATGCGCACCACCGCGACGGCTCGGGCATTTGCCTCGGCGCGCTGGCCGCTCGCGCCGTGCTCGACCGCAGACGCTGCGCGAAGCGACGGGGCGCGCAGACTCAGGACCGCTTCGCCTGGAGTGAGGAAGAGTACATAGCCCGGGCCGCGGGACAGGAATGCTACCTGTTCGTCGCTTTGACCCTGGTTGGCGACGAAACTCAGCGGCAGGTTGCCGTAGCTCGCCGACAGGTGCCTTCCTGCCGCGTCGGCCACTGGGCGGGCGGGGAGTGATGCGCACGCTTGCGCCATCACAGCGAATGCCGCCGCGAACAGCCAGTTGCGCTGGCCTCCGGTTGCCGAACACCGCACGTGCCCGTTGGCGCCAGCTTCGATGGACGACGTAGCTGAGATACGCGGGGACGTGCGGTGTGAAGACATATCTACCCTTTCGGTCGGCGCACTGCGGCTGGGGCACGGCGCCGCGAGGCCACGTTCATTGAATGTGTGAGCAAACGCTCACAGTATATCCCCCGCACCACGGCCGCACATCCCGCGCCCCGCGCGCCGGGATGTCCTGGCAGGTCGATGCCAAGCCGGAGAGCGAACGAGTTCATGAGCGTCGGTTTCGCATCAGCGCCAGGTAGATCACTGCGCTGAGCGCGAAGGTGACGAACCAGGCGTAGGTATAGAGGTGATCGAAAATCGTCGGAGTGGGGACGATGCCGCCTGGCGTCATCGCCGCGCGCGCGAAGCCGGGGACGACCGGCAGTATCGAGAGAACGAGCGCGATCATCGCCTTCGGGTTGACGCCGTTCGTGTAGCTATAGCGTCCGCGCACGGCAAACAGGTCGGGCAGTGACAGCTCTTGCTTCCGCAGGATCCAATAGTCGGCAATCAGCACGCCGCCGATGGCGCCCATCAAACTGGAGTAGCCGATCAGCCACGTGAAGATGTACGCCGATGCATCGGCGTAGAGTTTCCACGGCATCATCACAATGCCCAGCGCGGCCGTCATTAGTCCACCGGTGACATAGCTGATTCGCTTGGGCGCGAGGCTCGAAAAGTCGTTGGCCGGCGACACCACGTTCGCCGCCATGTTGGTGGTGATCTGCGCGGCCAGGATCACCAGTGCGCCGAAGATCACGACCAACGGGCTACCGATGCGGGCGATCAGCACGACCGGATCCCAGATGGCCTCGCCGAAGATTACGATGGTCGCGCTGGTGACGGCAACCCCGAGGAACGCAAACGCCGTCATCGTGGCCGGCAGGCCGAGCGCCTGGCCAAGCGCCTGCGACCGCTGGCTCTTCGCGTAGCGCGTGAAGTCAGGAATGTTCAGGCTGAGCGTGGCCCAGTAGCCGACGTTGGCCGTGAGCGCCGCCGGGAACAACGTCCAGAATGGCGTGTTGCCCTGCTGCAGCTTCGGCGACTCGGACAGGATGCGGACGAGCCCGCCGCCGTTGGCGATCGCCCACCACAGCAGCAGGGCGCCGCCACCGAGCAGCAACGGCGCCGACCACGCTTCGAGCCGCTTGATGCCCTCGAGGCCGCGAATGATGATCGCGACTTGGGCGAGCCAGAACACCGCGAACGAGATCCCGATGCTGCCCGGCACGGTGGCCCAGCCAGGCCACGCCGCGGTCAGCAGCGCTTCGAGCGCCAGCGCGCCAATCCACGTTTGAACGCCGAACCACCCGCACGCCACAATCGCGCGCAGCACGGCGGGCACGTTGGCGCCTTTCACGCCGAAGGCCGCGCGGCACAGCACTGGAAAGGACACGCCGTATTTCGTCCCGGCATGGGCATTCAGGATCATCGGGACGAGGACAATGGCGTTGCCGAGCAGGATGGTGACGAGCGCCTGCCACCAGTTCATGCCCTGCTGCATCAGGCCTGAGGCGAGCGTGTAGGTCGTGATGACCACGCTCATGCCGATCCACAGCGCGGCGATGTGATACGTGGACCACGTGCGGCTCGCGAGCGACGTCGGAGCCAGGTCGTGATTCCAGAGCGGACTGCCCGAGACGTCCTCAGTCAGCTCGACGAAGTTGGAGGTGGTGGAGGTAAACCCTTCCCTGGCCTGAGCAACGTCGAAGGCCTGGGGACGCCTCAACTGGCGTACCCTTCAGCGTCGTGGCCACCGTGATAATCCTTGCCGTCGGGCCGCCGGATCTTCGAGTGCACCACCACGTTGCCGCGCCGCAGACCGCGGAAGTCCTCGAGCCTCGCGTAGCCGCGCTTCTCCATGAACTGCTCCATGCCGTCGATGAGCGCCTTGATCACCGTGGGGCCGATCGCGCGATCGAGCATAGCGGCCGTGCACACCTGCACGGTGCCGCAGCCCAGCAGAAAATAGTTGAGCGCGTGGGCGAAGTCGGCAATGCCGCCAATGCCCGAGAACGCCCGGTCGGGAAACGCGCCGGCAAGCGAGGCCATCTTGGCCAGCGACTGCGGCAGAATGGCCGGGCCGCCCAGCCCGCCGCTCGACACCAGGCCATCCACATTCATCTCGAAGTCCATCGTCTCGGGATCGATCAGCGGCAACGACGGGAAGGTGTTCGACGAGACGATGGCGTCCGCACCGCCGCGAAACGCCGCACTCGCCTCATCGACGATGTCGGTGGTCGAGGGCGTGAGCTTGCACCACACCGGGATCGTCGCGACCTCCTTCACCACCGCGGTGACGATCGACACCTGGGCTTGATCCTTGCCGATGTTGGAGCCCATGTCCTTGCGGTCCATGTGCGGACACGACAGGTTCAACTCGAACGCATCGGCGCCTGCGTCCTGGCAGGCTTTCGCGAGCGTTTGCCAATGCGACAGCTCCGCGTCGTTGCCGGAGCCGGCCATGATCGACGCGATCAGGATGCGACCTGGATGCGCCTTCTTGATGCCCTCGATCTTCGGCACCCACCAATCGAGCGTCTTGTCGGAAATCAGCTCCCAGTTCCACGACGAGTGCAGTGCCGTATCGGGCTTCTTCTGCATCGACAGGCGGCCATCGATGGTCGTGCGCAGGAACTTGGTCTTGGGTCCGGCGACATTGGTCACTGGGTGCAGGCCGATGGTCTTGGTGACCACGCCGCCCCATCCGGCATCGAAGGCCCGCATGATGTTGGTGTCTGACTCGGTCGGCGGCGCCGACGAGAGCAGGAACGGGTTGGGGAACGTCAGGCCCGTGAACGTGACCCCGAGGTCCGGCTTCATTGGGGGATTATCGGCGCTGCGGTGCCGGGGTGCAAGGGCGCTGGGTGCCGGGGGGGTCACTTGACATCGGCGTCGAACACCTCGGTCATCACCCGCCCGGCGCGCTTCACTTGCACGAAGATTCGGTATTCGCCCCGCTGGGGGAACCCGTACGGGAACGTGACCGTTGCCGGCGGCGCGGACGCGGCCTGGTGCTGCGCGTGCGCGGCGCTCGATGGCATGGCGATGGCCATCGCGGCCATGGGCGCGGAGCCGGACGGATGCACGTGCGCGAAGACCTGGCGGTCGCGCCGGAAGAAGACCGCGTGCCCCGGCATCCCCATGTAGAGCTCCAGGTCGCGCGCCGGCTGGCCGTCACGATCCTCGACGCGAAACGTGAACATCGTGATGCGCTTCGGCACGAGCGGCGCGTCATCACGCAGCCAGACGATTCTTCCACCGTCGCTCTCTTCCTTCGCCCCAGAGCTTGGGCGCGACACGTCCGCTGCGATGATCGAACCCTCGGACCAGGCGCTGTCGTCGCCGGAGAGGGGTGCGCCGCGAATGGCGGCGGTCTCGAGATGCCCGGTGACCGTTTCCGAGACGCCGGTCGCATGGACCAGATCAGCGAACAGTTCGTACTGGCCAGCCGGCATATCTGGTAACCGGTGCTCGAACGCGCCTGTCACAATCTCATCTGGATGCAGGTGCCACAGCCGATCGAGCGTTGGCGAAACGACGAACAGGTGCATCAGGCGGCCATGGTCGGGCACGAAGTCGTCCAACCGCCGGCTGCCGATCCAGCCGGGATCGCGCAGGTCGAGCCTGAGGCGTGCGTCGGCCGTCACCGACGGCGTCGCGAGCAGCGGCTTGTAGACATACTGCGCATAGTTCGAGGCTTCGACCGACCACCACATGTTGCCCAGGAACACGATGCCGCCAACGACGACGGCGGCGACCGCACCGGCGATGCGCCCACGCCAGCGCGCGCGACGATCGACCGTCTCACCGGCGCCGAGCTGCGCCTCGCGCGCCAGCGCCGAGACGATGCCGACGAAGCCGGCGCCGAGCAGCAGCATCAACGCCAACAGCATCACGCGAAGACCGTCGGTCATCTCGAGCGTCGCCTGCGGCAACGCCGGCACCGGCACTGACAGCATGCCGTCACCGCGGTCGCCGGCGACCGCGACCCGCACTTGCCAGGCGCCCGCGCTCATCAGCCACAGGTGTCCGGTAAACAAACGCGGGTCCTCGATCGACGGCACGGCGCGATCCGCAACCGGTGCAAACTGTGCCCCGGCGCCGGTCAGCGGCAGCGGCACGATGCGCACGTCACGCACGCCGTCACTGGTGGTCAGCACTTCGACGTCAGCGACTCCGGGAATCGCGTAGGGCGGGCGGATGGTGACGAGCAGGCGATACGGACCTGCCATCCCCTCGAGGAAGACGTCAGGGCTGCCGACGTGCGCGCTCGCGGGCCACTGCACCGCGGCGGCGAGCACCAGCGCGAGCGCGACGCGCAGCCGGCGCGCGGTCATCGGCGAACCTTGCGCATGGCACGTCCGCCGTGCAGGCCGATCCACATCATGACACACGACATCACGGCGGCGATCAGCATGAGGCGCCAGAACTGCGACGGATCCGGTTCCCGATAGAAGAACTCGAAGCGCGCCAGTGGCGATCGCGGCGGCGTGGCGAAGTCGAGGTAACCGCCGCCGAAGAACCAGTTGCGAGCCGACGGCGTCAGCATGAAACTGGCAAACGGCCACTGCACCATGACGAAGACGGCGAAGAACGCGAGCCCGCCGGTCACCGCGCGGACCAGCGGCCGCCATCCCCCGGTGCGTTGAAGAATTACGTCCAGCACGACCGCCGGGACGATCAAGAGCAGCGGGAACTCCCACGGAATGAAGTGGGTGACTTCGCGGTAGACCGGACCGAGCTTGGGCTCGGCGGGAAACAACGGCAACAGCCACAAGAACCCGACCGCGAAGGCGCTGTAGACACTGGTGATCATGGTGCTCGCCCACCGGCGCTCTGACGCGATCGACAGCGCGGCGAGAATGGCCGGCGTCCCGATCGAGACGACGAGGTAGAAGCGGGCGTTGTGCTGATCTGATCGGCTAATCGATTCCAACTTGATCAGCAGCGATTCACACAGCACCGTGCCACCGACGTAGAGGAAGAGGCGCTCGAGCGACGGGCGCACGGTGTCGTGGGCGCGGTTCATGAACGCCAGTATCAGCATGACCGTGCCGAGCTCGATGCCGAAGAATCCGGCGGCCAGCACCATGTGTGGCGGGCTGATGATGCGGACGTCGAGACCATAGGCGTTGTGCCACCAGTCGTCGAACGGCGCCGACGCCAGCATCGCGACACCACCCCACGCCGAGATGAACGCCCCCAACGGCCCGGACAGTCCCCAGACCCGTACGCTGACGTCCTTCAGCGCGATGTTGCGCCCGAAAGTAGTGGAGAAGATGAGATAACCTGAGCCGACGCCTGCCAAGATGCCGCAGGCATAGATGGCCATGTGGGGCGCCGACCAGAACGTATCGCGACCGATCGAGCGATGCCACGAGATATCCCAGTAGCCGCCGACGAACGCGGACGTCACGGCCAGGGCGGCGCACCAGAGATACCAGGGAATGCCAGCCATGGGCACAGCCTACCACCGGGACCGTTGGCGGGCATGCACGCTTGCGCACGCCACGGTAAGATGTCCGGCGAGATTCTGCCATGAGCATTCTGATCAAGAACGGCACCATCGTCACCGCCACCGACCACTACGTGGGCGACGTCTTCATCGAAGGCGAGAAGATCACGACCATCGGGTCTGCGCTGACCATGCCGTCCGACCGCGTGATCGACGCCGCCGGCAAGTACGTCCTGCCGGGCGGCATCGACGTGCATACGCACATGGACATGCCGTTTGGCGGCACGACCTCGGCCGACGATTTCGAGTCGGGCACCATTGCCGCCGCCTTCGGTGGCACGACGACGATCGTCGACTTCGCGATCCAGTACCGCGGCGAGACGCTGCATCACGCGTTCGAGACCTGGTCACAGAAGGCCGAAGGCAAGGCCGCCATCGACTACGGCTTCCACATGATCATCACGGAGCTGACCGATCA
>JANORI010000925.1:0-5279 GCA_031415235.1 Acidobacteriota bacterium
TGCACGTTGTGGCAGGACGAGCAGGCCATCTTGCCCTCGCGCACGGGCATGTGATTGAAGCGCTGCTGCTTGTTCGTGATCGTCTGGTGGCACTTGGCGCAGGTGAGCTGCTGGGTCTTGGCGCGCATGAGCACCGGCCCCTGGCTCGAGTGGACGCTGTGGCAGTCGGCGCACTTCACGTTGCGGTTCTCGTGCTGGCTGCCGTCCCAGAGGGCGTGTTCGCCGCGGTTGTGGCAGGTCTGGCACTGCGCGTTGGCCTGCTGTGCCGGCACCTTGTCGAACTGCACCGGCTTCACCTTCGCTGGGTCGCTGGCGTGCGCTTCGCCCGGTCCGTGGCACGACTCGCAGCCCTGTTGTGCCATGGGCGTGCGGCTGTTGCCCTTGAACCCATGCTTGGTCCGTTCTACGGTGCCGTCGTAGCCCGTATGGCAGCCGACGCAGGTCTCGGCGCCCACGTAGCCCGACGCAGGTGCTTGCTGGGCCGATGCGGGTGTAGCGCTTGGCGGCGTGGTGCGGGCCGGCGGAGTTGGCGCCGCGGCCGTGGCCACGGAGGTCAGCGTGACGCTGGTACTGCCAGCCTGTGGCTCTGACAGCGCTTTCATGCCGACGCTGGTCATGGCCATGAGGGTGGCGAGCGCGAGCGCCCAGTTGCCAATACGTCTCATACGTCGCTCCTGCCTCGCCGACCCCGCCGGTAGTACTGGCCACGAATTGACGGCCGGCCACCAGCGCGACTGCAAGGGCGATGCCGCTGGTCCGAAAGCTCAGACGCCACGACACAAGGGGTTGCGCCCGTCCAAGGATTCCCCAACCCGATCTCGGCCGTGGGAAGAAATCCCCGGAGTGCCAACGACCACAGCGCCCGATCGTCGGCACAACGGACTTGCAGCGCCGTGACGCTCGACTTGTGGTCGGGCGGGGACCGTTCAGGGCCGTGGCCGGCCTCGCGCTCGCGGTGATTGCCGTCGCCCTCGCCACTACCCTGGCCCTGCGGTGAGCGCCACAGAGGCACGACCGCGGCGTCGGGTATTTCCTCTCATCGCGGAATTGTTTCGCTCGCGGCAAGTCAGATCGGGACCGCGCATGAGGGACTCGCGGCGGAACGCGAACCAGCCTTCCGGCACGGCATTTGCGATAAGCTGAGTGGCAAGGATCGTGACATGGGCGCTTGCAGGGCGGTTCTCTGCTGACCGACGAGATGACTTGCGCGGTCGCGTCACGGCTCGCGCGCCGGCGCGGTGTGCCGCCGGCTCGACGTGGTCGACCAGAGTGCGGCGACGGCCGAACGTCTTGATCAGGAGTGCTGACGCCATGACCGCGTTCATCCGCAGAATCCTCGGCGCGCTCGGGCTCGATGCCGCCACCTTTGAAGAGGTGGAGGCCGACCGGTCCGCCACCGGCCAAGCGATGCTCGTGGTCGTGCTGGCCAGTATCGGCGCCGGCATTGGCAACGGCGGCATCGGCGCCTCGGCCGTCCCAACGATCGCGTACGGTACCGCCGCCTCGCTCCTGGCGTGGGCGACGTGGGCGGCGCTCATCTACTACCTGGGCACGCGAGTGCTGCCCGAGTCGGCGACACGGGCCGATCTCGGCGAGGTGCTGCGCACGCTGGGATTCGCGGCCGCTCCAGGCATGTTCCGCGCCTTCGAGGTCTTCGGCGGCACGCGCTGGCTGGTGCTGCCTGTGACTTCAGTGTGGATGCTGGCGGCCATGACCATCGGCGTGCGCCAGGCGCTCGACTACACCACGACAGGGCGCGCGCTCGCACTGGCCGCGCTGGGTTGGAGCGTTGCGGTCGCAGTGGCCATTGGTGTGGGCCTGCTGTTCTCGACTCCAGTCTCGTGACCCACGCGTCGGCGGCCCTCTGCGTCTCCGCGGGGACCACGTGATCCCGCCGGCCGACGAGACCCATAAGGTCGCGGTAACGCCGGGCTAGGGGAGGGCTAGGGGTGAGGCAGCCGTGGGATTCGGCTGGGGCCGACGCGGGTCCGGCCCCAGGTCGCGCACGGACGCGACGTCGGCACCGCCGGCGGCCAGACTCAACGCCGCACTCGGCCGAGCGTACTGGCCAGCGTCGGTCCGGCAGAGGTAGCCCGATTCGACGAGCCGCGCCAGGACGACCGAACAGGTGCGCGGTTCGAGCGCCCACAAGCGCCGGGCCTGCTCGAGCGTCAATGAAGCGGAGCGACTTGGGGAGTCAGCCGCCGGCACGGGGCCGGGGCCCGCAGAAATCCCTCGCGGGCGTGGACTATTTCGCGACGCTGTGTCGATCGCCGAGAGGCAGGCTCAGCGTCACGCGCGTGCCGGCCCCGGGCGCGCTCTCGACCTCGAACCCGCCGCTGTGCTCATCGACGACGCGCTTTGCGATGGGCAGGCCCAGGCCCGTCCCACGGGTCTTGGTGGTGAAGAACGGCTCGAGACAACGGACCGCGACGTCGGCAGCCATGCCGGGTCCCTCGTCGGCCACTCTCAACAGATACCGGTCGTGATGCCGTTCGCCCGTGATGCGCACGACGCCTGCCTTCGGAGACGCTTGCGCCGCGTTGGTGATGAGATTCAGCAACGCGCGCCCCATCTGGGCGGGGTCGAGCCAGAGTTGGGCATCTTCGCCAGAGACGTCGAATCGCATCGCGCCGGTGCCGCGGTCGTTGGTCACGAGTGCGGCCGTATCGCGCGCCAGCCCGAGCATGCTCACCCGGCGAAAGACGGGCGGGGCTGGATGCGCATAGACCAGCAGGTCGCTCACGAGATGGTCGAGCGAATCCACGCGCGCGAGCAAATCGCCGAGCACCTTGCGGTCGGACGAGTCGGCCGGGAAGCGCGTTTGCATGACCTCGACCACGCCGCGGATGGCCGCCAGCGGATTGCGCACCTCGTGAGCCACCACTGCCGCCAATTCGCCAATGCGGGCCAGGGTCTGGCGTTCCTGCAGCAGATGCTCGAGTCGCTTCGTCTCGGTCAGGTCGCGCAAAATGCCCGTGAACTTGCGGACGCCCAGTAGCTGCATTTCACCCACGGCCAGGTACAACGGGAACTCGGACCCGTCCTTGCGCTTGCCCCGCACGTCACGGCCGATGCCGATGATCTTCCGCTCCCCGGTCGTGAGGTAGCGCGATAGGTAGCCGTCGTGGTGCGACGCGTCAGGTTCTGGCATGAGCATGCGCACGTTCTGGCCCACCAGGGCTCCGGCGTCGTAGCCGAACATTCGCCAGGCCGCGTCGTTGGTCCACTCGATGCGTCCGCGGTGATCGATCACGACGACCCCATCGACGATCGTCTGGACCACAGCCGCGTGCAGGGCCTGCATTTCGATCAGCGAATCGTTTGCCGGTGCGAGCATCGCCTCGACCCGCCCTTCCTTCAGGCGTAAGGCGGCCAGGGCGTCAGCCGCCTCGCCGCGCGCGTCAGCTCCAGCCAGTTGCAGGCGGTGCCGCTCGACAAGCAGCGCGAAGCGCGCCGACACCAGGTCGACAAGGGTGCGATCATCGACCGAAAACGCTGGGCCGGCTGGGCGACCGAGTTCCAGCACGCCGACCCGCCGGTCGCGCACCGACAGGCCCACGACGAGCGTCTCGGTCACGCCGCCCAAAACGATCGCCGGTAGCGCCAGGGCGTCAGCATCGACGGTGAGGCCGACAGTGCCCGGCGGGCAACCGATGGCCGCGAGGACGACCGGACGGGGTACGTCTCCGAGGACGAGGAGCCCGCACGGCGCCGCCACGAGCTGGCCGAGCTGCGCCAGGAGCGCATGCTCGTCCGACTCGGCCTGCACCGCGCCCGATGCCAGGCCGACGGCGGCGGCGAGGCGGCCTGGGTCGAGACGATCGGCATCAGGAGACGTCACGGCTGCCGACAGTCTACCGCGCGCTAGGCGGCCAAGCAGGTGCGAAGCATACAATCAGTAGATGTCCTCTGGCACGATCCTCGTCGTCGATGACGAGCAACTCATTCGCTGGACGCTCAAGCAGCAGCTCGGTGCTCATGGGTTCGACGTGGTCGAGGCCGGATCTGGCGCCGAAGCGCTCGTCGCCTTCGGCGACACGGTCGACCTCGTCCTGCTCGACTTTAGATTACCGGACACCGACGGCTTGAGCGTGCTGCGGCAATTGAAGGAGCTGCAGCCGACGGTGCCGGTCATTCTGCTCACGGCCTTCGCCTCGATTCAGACGGCGGTCGAAGCCATCAAGCAGGGCGCCTACGACTACGCCAAGAAGCCGTTCGACTTCGAGGAGTTGCTGCTCACTATCGGCAAGGCCCTCGAAACCGGCCAGCTCCGGCGGGAAGTGAAGGCGTTGCGGGCGCGAGACAGCGAACCGCACGCCTTTGACCGCGTGATCGGCGAGTCGCCAGCGCTGAAGGCCGTCATGGCCGTCATGGCCAAGGTGGCCGCGAGCCCTGCCTCGACCGTCCTGCTGCAAGGCGAGACGGGTACGGGCAAGGACCTGTGCGCCAAGGCCATCCACTACAACAGCGACCGCGCCGGCCGGCCATTTGTGAACATCACGTGTTCGGCGCTGCCCGAGCACCTGCTCGAAAGCGAGCTCTTCGGCCATGAGCGCGGCGCCTTCACCGACGCGCGCCAGCAGAAACGCGGCCTCTTCGAGACCGCGACCGGTGGCACCATCTTCCTTGACGAAATCGGCGAGATGAGCACTGCCCTGCAAGCGAAGCTGCTGCGCTTTCTCGAAGAGAAAACCTTCAAGCGGGTGGGCGGCCTCACCGACGTGAAGGTCGACGTGCGGGTCATTGCCGCTACCCACCGGAATCTCGCGCAATACGTGCGCGACGGCAAGTTCCGCGAGGATCTCTACTACCGGCTGGGTGTGATGCCCATCACGCTGCCGCCGTTGCGCGACCGGGCGGGCGACGTGCCGGTGCTCGCCGATCACTTCGTGCGTTCGTTCAATCGTGAGTTCAAGAAGGACGTCAAGGGACTCACGGCCGCCGCCGTGCGGTCACTCGAGTCGTATCCGTGGCCCGGCAACGTCCGCGAGCTACGCAATGCGGTCGAACGGGCGATGCTGCTGGCCGAGGGCGACCAGCTCGGTCCGGAGCACTTTTCGATGATCGCGGCGACGACGCCGGTGACGTCGGGGTTCTCATTGCCGCCCGAAGGGGTCAACCTGGAGAGCCTCGAGCGTGACCTGCTGGTGCAGGCGCTGCAGCGTGCGCAAGGCAACCAGACCCAGGCCGCGCAGATGCTCGGCATGAACCGCGACCAGATTCGTTACCGGCTCGAGAAGTTCGGTCTCGACAAGCTCGGGCGGCCCATGGCCGAC
>JANORI010000926.1:0-6908 GCA_031415235.1 Acidobacteriota bacterium
GCCGCTCGCGCTCGGGGCGCTCGTGGCCAATCACGCGCTCATCGCGGCGGCCAGCATGACGCCACGGAGCCGACTGCTCGGTCCCAACCTCACCAGGCTGTCCGGTGCGCCGGCAGACGTGATCACGCTCACCTTCGACGATGGCCCCGACCCCGACGTGACACCGCGCGTGCTCGCGTTGCTCGAACAGGCGGGTGCCGTCGCGACGTTCTTCTGCATCGGGCGCCGGGCGCAGCAGCACCCCGACCTCATCGCCGCCATCCGCGCGCGCGGCCACGGCATCGAGAACCACACCTTCAGCCATCATTCGGGATTCGCGCTCGGGCGGTCGGCCGCGCTCCGCACCGAGGTCCGCCACGGGCAGGAGGCGTTGACCGCCGCCGGGGCGGCACCGCCGCGCTTCTTCCGGGCGCCGGCCGGCATGCAGAACCCGTGGCTGCCGGCGGTGCTGGCCGCGGAAGGGCTGGCGCTCGTGTCGTGGACCCGGCGCGGCTTCGACACCGTTACGAGCGACCCGCGCATCGTGGCCAGGCGATTGGGGCGGAATCTGGCGGCCGGCGATATCCTGCTGATGCACGACGGCCGATCCGCGCGCACCGCCAGCGGCGCACCGGTCGTGCTCGACGCGCTCGCGCGGGTGCTCGAGCAGATGGCCGTGGGCGGTCTTCGATCCGACGCGCTGGCTGCCGTGGTCCCTGCGCCGCCGGAGGGAATGTCCCCAGTTGCTGGTTGAGCCACGGACGAATGTTGTCTAGAGTGCAGGAGTCCGGCTGACAGGAGGCTCGGTATGCGTGTGGTTCTTGGCGTCGCCGTCGTGGCCCTCGCGTGCGCCGTCGGCCTGGTTGCTGCTCAGCCGACCCTGGTGGTGCTGCTCACGTTCGTGCCGCAAGGCGACACCGATGTGAGCGCCGTGGCCCTGCCGGCGGCGCTGGTCGCCAGGCCCATCGACCTGCGGCTCAGCGACGGGCGTGAGCTCGCCGACCCGCGCGTGCTCGGCGCGGGCACCGACGACGACGATCGCCCGTTTCCGATTCACGCATCGATCGACGTGCCGCCGTTTGTCGATCAGGCGATCGGGAGCCTGATTGCGGCCCGGCGGATCACGCGCGCGCCCTCGGCGCGCCGCCGGCTGCAGCTGCGCCTGGTGCGGTTCCACGTAGACGAGCGCAACCAGGCGGTCGGGTCGACCTACAGTGCGCAAGTACAGTTCACCTATGCGATGACCGACGGCGGGGGCGCCACCCTCGCCGAGGGCGCGGCGGCCGGCACCGCGAATCGTTACGGGCGCGCCCGCAGCGGCGCCAACTGCGCCGAGGTGTTGAGCGACGCCCTGCGCGACGCGGTGGGCACGCTGCTCGCCGATGCGCGGCTGCAAGCGGCGTGGCAGAGCGACGCACCCGCGCCGCGGTTCTGACGGCCGAGGCGGCTAGTCCCGGCGCCGCGTGGCCAGGTACTGACTGAGCACGCTGCCGCGCACGTCGCGGGTGACGCCCTCGAAGCCGGCTTCCCGCAGCGACCCCAGAATCGTGTCAGGCGGCACGCAGTTCTCGATCGTGTCCCAGAAGTAGTCCATCATGCGCCGCGCCTCGGGCCGGCCGGTACTGAGTTGCGCCACGCCGGGCACGACGGTTTTCAGGAAGAAGCGATTGAGCCAGCGGGCCGGCGCCGAACGCGGCTCGGTGAGCTCGAGGATCATGACCCGTCCGCCCGGCTTGAGCACGCGCGTGTATTCGCCAAAGAGCGTGCTCAGGTCCGACACGTGCCGCAAGGCATAGCCCATGCACACCATGTCGAAGGTCGCGGACGCGAAGGGCAGGTGCTCACCGCGCCCCTGCAGCACGGCCGCCGCGCACTTCGCGCGGCATTCGCGCAACATCCCCGAGCTGGGGTCGAGGCCGATGGCCGTGCCGGCCGGTCCGACCAGCGCGGCGGCGGAGCGCAGCACGAGGCCGGTGCCGGTGGCCACATCGAGCACCCGCATGCCGCTCGTGAGGCCGGCCTTCACCAGGCATTCCGCCCGGTACTTCTCGCCGGTGCCCATGGACATGAACCAGCACACCCACTCGTAGTGCGGCGCGCCGGAGTCGAACAGGTTCCGCACCATGCCGGCGCGTTCGTCGTCGGTGGCGTAGTACTTCGCGAGCGTGGGATGGGGGCGCACGGGCACGGTCGTCACAGCGGCTTCAACACTTGCACCTGGAACACGACCGAGCCCGGCTCGCGGTACCGGGACGGCAGGAAGGCCTTGCCGAAATCGCCGCGCAGCAGCGTGCCGCGCGGGCCACGCATGTTGAAGCCCAGGCCCAGGCCGGTCACCGCTTGCCAGGTCCGGGCCACGGCAGGGTCGCGGCCGATCGCCTGATCGAGGAACAGGTCGAGGCGGTATTGCTCGAACAGGTTGAAGGCGTAGGAGCCGCGGAACATGCCGAGATCGGCGAAGCGCACGCCCGAGGCCGGCACGCCGTGGATGCGGTTGTCGTCGAAGAAGCCGAACTGATACTTGCTGAAGCGATCCAGCTCGCGCCCACCGTAGTAGGCGGTGTTCAAGCGCACCTTGTGGATGCCGAAGAGGAAGTCCTTCGTGAGGCTGGCCGAGTACTTGAGATAGTCCTGGGCGGCCGGGTCGAACTCGCTCGGATTGCCCCACGGCTTCCAGGACATCCGCCGAAACCCGGTCGCGCCCGCGACCAGCGAGTAGCCGCGCCGCTTCCAGTCCCAGATCAGCCCCACGCCGTTGGTGGCGGTGGACACCGGGGCCACGAACGAGGCCGCGGTGAGCTCGTCCTTGCTGAAGTGGTCGAAGCGGAACTGGTAGTTCGCCGACAGGCGCTGGAACTGCGTCATCTGCCAGCCGACGTTGAGTCCGGTCGAGAAGGGCAGCGACACCAGGCGCTCGCCCGGCCGCTCGCCGCCGTCGCCATACGTGCGGTCGTTGCCGCGCACGGCGATGGCAAAGAGGTCCAGGCTGGCGTCGATGCGATCGCCAATCAGCTTCGGGTGCTGCACGTTGACGAGCGCCAGCACGCCGCCGAAGATCACCGCGAGCTGGCTGTCCTTGCCGAGGAAGTCGAAGTCGAGGTAGTTGATGCCGCCGAGGGGAATGGGGAAGTCGAACGACGGATCGTAGGTGACCCCGAGCGCGAGTGCCCGGGCGGAGGTGGTCGTCGTCTCGGCCACCACGCGCTCGCCGTCCTTCTTCACGAGATAGCGCAACCCTTGCTCGGTGTCGCGGTACATCACGTTGTCGCTGGTGCGCGACGCCTGACGCAGCGCGGCGAAGTCCGGGGCATTGAGCTGGAAGCCGTCGAACAGGATCTCGCGCTCGACCGCCAGCGTACGGCCGGCCACGAGCATGGTCTGGCGGGCCACCAGTCTGGTGAGCAATTGGATGTTCCGGTCATCGACGACGCCGGCCGTGCCGAAGTATTGCGTCTCCTCGCTCGACATCACCGGGGTCGACAATTTGGTCTGGACGGTCTGCACCTTCACGCGCAGGAAGGTGGTCTGGTCGATCCAGACGGTGCCGCGATACAGCGACCGCGCGGCGTCAATCGGATCGAACCGCAGCACGAAGCACGGCCGGCCAGCGACGTCTTCGACGCCGTCGAGGCGGTAGCGGTAGTCGGTGCTGAGCCGCAGATCGAGCGGCAGCGACAGCACCTTTTCCGCCTGCAGCAGCGGGAACGGCGGACGGTTGGCGCCCCACTTGGTGCCGTTCAAGCGGAAGCTCCGCTCCTCCCACTCGATCGACGTGCCCTCGACGAAGAACCGGTTCTCGGTGACGACGTCGAAGCCGGGATCGGCGGCCGTGGTGCGAAAGCTCTGCTCCATCAAGGCATTGGCGACGTAGTTGCGGAGCACCTCGTCTTGCGCCGTCTGCGACTGCTGATTGCGCGCCACGATTTCGCCGACGCTCGGCAGCCGGGTCGACGACACCTCCTGGTTGTCGAGCAGCACCGAATCGGTGCCGTCGCTCCAGTCGACCACGAGCGGCGTCGCCGCGACCGGGAGCCCTACGCGGGCCGTGGCACTGCCGGCGTCGTAGGTGAAGGTGGCGACGGGCTGCCGCGTACCGCGCAAGCCGTCGGCGACGACCGGCCGAGTGCCGGTGCGTTCGGTGAGGCGCAGTTCGAGCGGGCCCTCGCTGGCGGAGTAGACGAAGTAGGTGGCGCCGGTCTTCAGGCCGAAGAGCAGACGATGGGCTACCGTGGCGGTGACGTCTAGCCCGTTGCGCAGGAGGCGCACCTGCAGCGCCCGCAGATCGAGGGAGGTGACGGGTTGCGAGAACAGATAGCTGAGCGGCCCGACCGGCCCCAGTGCGCCGGCGGCCACGGCGGCGGAGGCGGTGTAGACCGCGCCGGACACGCGCGTGCCGAGCAGCTCGACATGCCGGCGCAGCAGGCGTGCCGCCGCCGCGGGCGTCTCGGCGCCGAGCGCCTCGTCGAGCAGCACGACCGCAGCCGTCGGGTCACGCGTCTCGATGAATGTCGGCAGGCCGGCCGCGACGCCGTCCGCGGTCAGCCCGAACGCGTCGGCATAGGCGCCGAGGTCGTCGTCGAAGAGGGTTGCGAGTCGCGCCTCGTCGGCGGCCGCGAACGCGCCGAACATCACCAGGGCGTCGCCGTCGGCGGCCTTGACGTTGACCGCCGCCGACTTCAAGACGAAGCCGGCATCGCGCGGGCCACCGACCGCCTCATCGGCGCGGATCACGTAGCCGCGCACTGACGCCCCATAGCGCGCCGCCACTTCGCGCACGTAGCGGCCCCAGGCGGTCACGGCGGCGACGTCGGCGGCGCCCGCCCGCAAGTCCAACAGGATCTCGGCGCCCTCGGTGCTGCGGTAGAGGCCCAGCCGCCGATCCAGCGCCGCGAACTCGAAGACGCCGGGCTGCGGCTCGACCGCGCTGCGCGGCACGGCGATCACGACCGTGAATGGCGTGCGCGGCGTGACGGCTTTCGCCAGGGTCAGGGCCGAGTGCAGCACCGGATCGCCGTCCAGGGATTCGTGGAAGCCCAGGCTCGGCAAGGGCTGCGGCTGAGCGGACGCCAGTGAAGCCACCAGCGCGAGCAGGCACGTGAGGAGCCAGCCTGCGCCGCGCCGGGTTCGGTCGTGGTCGGGCACAACGTCTCCGTCCTTGTCTCGCGGTGCCGGTAGCGCTACGCGCGGGCGTGGACGCGGGTCGGACGCGCCAGGCCCTCGATCTCGATGAGCAGTTCGGCGCGACAGAGCGACGCGCGTACCATCTCGACGCGGCAGGCGGCCGAAAAATTTGCGCGCACGAGATCGACGATCTCGCCCCGAACATCCGGGCGCGGACAGTAGATGCGAATCTCGTCGTACCTGGCCAGCAGGGGCCGCAGGTCGGCGCCGCCGACCGGAAGCGGACGCCCTTCGGACGACGCGACCAGGCTGGCGAGGTTCAGCAGGGTCTCCTGCGCCTGGCGCGAGAAGTCTTCGTCGTGCGCCGAGTCCTCGCCGACGATGCTGGCCGTACCGCCTACCAGCAGCACCGGGCGGTCGCTCTCGGCGGCGAGCAGCGTGGCGCGCGCGAAGCAGGGCGGCAGGGGACCGAACCTGCGTGAGTACTGGTAGGCCGGCACCTGCCGCGGGTTCTCCACCGGCAGCCCGGGTTCGGTCGTGGCCAGGCAGTGCAACTGGAAGCGCTGGCCGTCGACACCGACCGCCGAGGCCGTGGGAATCGACCCGCCCAGGAACGTCGATTGGCCGAAGTGCGCCTCAAACGCGCCATACCGAGCGGCGTTGAACGCCTTGTAGCGGTCGATGCCGCCGCCCAGGTCGAGGTGAATGCTGGGGATGAAGGCCCAGAACCGCACGGGCTGCACCGACGGGTGTGCATCGAGCTGGTGGAACACCGAGCGGTAGGCGTCAGCGACGCCAGCTTCAAACGCCACCGTCGTCATCATCAGGGGGGCATCGAACTGGGCGCTCACCACGACGGAGGGCTGACTGGCAAAGTCACGGACCCAGCCGGGAAGCGGCGGTGAATCGTGCGGGAGGTCACGAATGCTTTCTGCGGTGAACCCACTCATGTTCGTCTTGGTCTCTCAGCCGTCGCTGTGAGATTCTACCGCAAGCGAAAGCGAGTCGATGATCCAGGGCGCGATGCTGAAGTCCACTCTTCCGAAGCCCGGGTTGTCCCGGCTGCGCCAATTCGTCTACCAACTGCGCACCGAAGGCCACACGCCCGGGCGGCACTCGGTCGCAGTCGGCGTCGGTGTGTTCATCGGCTGCACGCCATTTTACGGATTCCACCTGCCGTTGTCGTACGCCGCCGGGCTGATGTTCGGGGTCAGCCGGCTCACCGTCTACCTCGCCGCCAACATCTCGAATCCGTTCGTGCTCCCACTCCTGGTGCTGGCGGAGGTGCAGGTTGGCGCCCTGCTCAGGCGCGGGCACCTCCACGCGCTCACGGTGCAGTCGATCCGGGGAGCCGACCCATGGTCGTTTGGCCTTGATCTGGTCGTGGGCGCCGCGGTGGTTGGCGCCGTGCTGGGGGGCACCGCCGCCGTCGTCACCCACGCAGCTCTGCGCGGCAGCCGGCGGCCTGGGCTGTTCGACGACGTGGTCCTGGCGGCCGCTGATCACTACCTCGCCACGAGCATCACCGGCTGGGAGTTCGCGCGTGCCAAGCTCCGGATCGACCCCGTGTATCGGCACGCCCTACTCGGCGGCGTGCTGCCGTCGGGCGGCGTGCTGGTGGACGTGGGGTGCGGCCAGGGGTTGATGCTGACCCTGCTCATCGAGGCCGGGCGCCGCGCCCGCGCCGGTACCTGGCCCGCCGACCAGCCGGCGCCGCCGGTGTTCACTCAGCTCATTGGCTTGGAGCCCAGGCCGCGCGTGGCCCACCTGGCCAGAGAAGCCACGGCCGGCGACGCGCTCGTCGTCGA
>JANORI010000927.1:0-17355 GCA_031415235.1 Acidobacteriota bacterium
AGCAACCTCGACAAGATCTCGGCGCGCTACGAGGCGCAGGCGGTCACGCCGTGGCTCGCCAACCTGTCGCTCACGGCCTACTACCAGCGCGTGGAGCGGCTGCTGCAGAACACGCTGCCCATCCAGTTCCCGGCACCCACCGCGGGGGCCTTCTTTCCGATCAACGTGATGCGCCTCTCGATCGTGTCCCAGACGGAGCAGCGCGTGTGGACGCCCGGCGTGGATCTACAGGCGGTCATCACGCCCGCGAAGAACCACGTGCTCACGACCGGCGCCACGTTCTACCGCGATCGCAGCAGCGACAACCGCCTCACCACCACCACCACGTCGATGATCGGCCAGGTGGTGCTCGGGGCCCGCGGCCCCGCCGCGGTCGTGTTCCCCACGCCGGTGGTGCTCGGCCCCGCCTCGACCGCGCGCCCGGTGCGCGTACCGAACGCGGCGTTCCGTGACATCGCGGTGTTCGCGCAGGACGAATGGCGTGTGACCCCGCGTCTGTCGGTGATTGGCGGCCTGCGCGCCGACTTCTACGGCGTCTCCACCGAGAACACGCCGGGCTACGACCTGGCGCCCGTCGTGGCCGGCGCCGTGCCGGCCATCGACCCGTCGACGCTCCCCAACCTGAACGGCGAGACCATCACGCGCCGAGCGCTCACCGGCGACATCGGCCTGGTGGCGAACCCCGGCGGCGCCGTGAATCCGTTCATCCGCTTCGGCCGTAGCTATCGCCATCCCAATCTGGAAGAGCTGCTCTTTGCCGGCCCGGCCACGGCCGGCAGCATCGCCCCGAGCATCAAGGTGAAGCCCGAAACCGGCAACAACTTCGACGTGGGCGCCAAGTTCAAGACCGGCCGCGTGTCGGGCGGCCTCTACGCCTTCATCAACCACTACGCGAACTTCATCTCGCAGGAGTTCGTGGCCAGGACGGCCGCCGGGCCGCTGGCGCAGGCCATCAATTTCGGCGACGTGCGGATTCGCGGCCTCGAGGCGTCGGTCGACGCGCCCATCGTGACCCGCGCTGGCGTGCTGTCGCTGAACGGATCGGGCGCCTATACCCACGGCACGATCGAGAAGGGCATCGGCCCGGGCGGTCTCAATCTCGACAACACGCCGGCCGACAACATCACGCCGCTCAAGTTCGTCGGTGCGGCCCGCTTCACCGAATCCAGGGGCCGGTGGTGGCTGGAGTACGGCGTGCGCACGCAGACCGAGGTGGACCGCGTGGCGCTGACGCTGAGCGCGTCGCCCTTCCTCATTCCCCAGGATCTGCTGGCCCTCGACGGCTTCACCATCCAGCGCGTGGCCTGGGGCGTCAACCTGTCCCGCGGCCGCGCCCGCGACCGCGTGGGCGTCACGTTTGCCGTCGAGAACCTGGCGAATACGTACTACCGGGATCACTTCCAGTTCGCGCCCTCGCGCGGAAGAAGCTTCACCGTCGGTCTGAATCTCGGGGCGTTCTAGAGACGTGGCCCCGGCACCTGGGGCCCGGGCCTCGAGGCTCGGGTCTCGGGATCCGGCCAGAACACAACGGAGTCGTGACCATGAGCTCTTCCGCCGTGCACTTCATCCCCATCGTCACGACGCTCCTCGCGATCCCGTTCGCGCTGGAGATCTTCCGGCGCTACCGGGCGCATCCCGAGCGGCTGCATCTGCTGTGGTGGGCGCTCGGCATCGCCACCTACGGCGTGGGCACGTTCACGGAATCGTTGACGTCGGTGTTCGGCTGGCAGGAGCCGGTCTTCCGCGCGTGGTACGTGTCGGGCGCGCTGCTCGGCGCGGCGCCGCTGGCGCAGGGCACGGTGTATTTGATGCTGTCGCGGCGCGTGGCGCACGCGCTGACCGCGCTGCTCATCGTCTACGTAGTGCTGGCGTCGGTGGCGGTGTATCTGTCGCCCATCGACTACACGCTGGTCGAGACGCATCGCCTGAGTGGACGCGTGTTCGCGTGGCAGTGGGTGCGACGGTTCAGCCCGTTCGTGAATCTGTATGCGGTGGTGTTCCTGATTGGCGGCGCTATCCTGTCGGCGCTGCGCTACAGCGCCGACGTGGCTACCCACCACCGCATGTGGGCCAACGTGCTCATTGCCCTTGGCGCGATTCTGCCGGGCATCGGCGGCACGGCCACGCGCATGGGCCACGTGGAGGTGCTCTACGTCACCGAACTCGTGGGCCTGCTGCTCACCTGGACGGGCTATCGCATGAGTGTGACGGCGCCCAAGAGATCAGAAGATCTCGTGATCTCGTGATTTGGTGATCGGATGATCTGAAGATCTGAGGATCTGGCGATTCATCTGATGACCTGGCGATCTATCTGGTGATCGGATCGCGTGACCTGGTGATCCGCGAGCCGTATAATCCGGCCGTGGAGCCCTCCGCGCGCCGTCCGCTGGCCGATGACACGCCGCTCGAGATCGAGCAGGTGCAGATTGCGATGTGGCAGCGCATGACGCCGAGCGACAAGATGCGCCTCGTGTCCGGATTGTGCCGCCGCCTTCATACCCTTGCTGCGGAGGCGGTCAGGCGGCGGCACCCGCAGGCCAGTGCGCGGGAGCAGTTCCTGCGCCTGGCGATCGTGCGTCTGGGATACAACCTGGCCGTCGAGGCGTTTCCCGACGCGGCTGGCCTGGACTGCTGAGGTGGGCCGCGAACCAGACGGCGATCCCTGGGAGGTCGCGGCGGCGGTGGCCGGCGTGCTCGAAGACGTTGGCGCGAGGTACGCGATTGGCGGGTCGCTTGCGAGCGGCGTCGTTGGCGAGCCACGCTCAACCATTGACGTGGACCTCGTCGTCGAGCTCGACAGTCACCGGGTCGACGCGCTGGCGGAGCGGCTGTCAACGCGCTTCTACGTGCCGGTCGGGCTGATCCGACGCGCGGTGCAGGAACGCAGCAGCGCAAATGTCATCGACACCCTGACATCCGTCAAGGTCGACCTGTTCATGGCCGGTGGCACACCCCTGGACCGCGACGGGCTGGACCGACGCGTGGCGACGGTGTCGGCCGGCGTCGAGCGTCCGCTCTACGTGCTCTCGCCTGAAGACGTGCTGCTTCAGAAGCTCCGCTGGTATCGCAAAGGCGGCGAGGTATCCGATCGCCAATGGCGCGATGTGGTCGGGATCGTGCGCGTGCAGGGGGCTCGGCTGGATCGCCGCTATCTCACCTACGGCGCCGCGCTGCTCGGCGTGACCGACCTGGTCGGCCGCGTGCTTGCGCAGGAGTAGGCGTTCGGTCGCCCGTCACTCCATCCGAGAACGATCCACCTCTGCGGCGATGTAGCCGAATGCGGCCCACTGCTTCCCGGCCAGCACCCGGTCGAAGATCTCCTTTGCCCGGGCCCGGTCGCCGGTGACGAAGTAGTAGTTGCCCACGCCGTATCCCTGCGTGGCAATCGTAAGGTCGTCGGCGTTGGCCGCGTCGAGCAGGGACTCCACCTTCTCGAGGCCCTTGTACATCATCAGCCGCTTGTGGTACGAGCCGTTCTCGAGAATGTCCATCTTCGGCGTGATGCGTTCCAGCACCCTCGCCGCCGCGGCCTTGTCACCCATGCGCATGTAGGTCATCCACTGCCAGTCAGTGACCGCCGCGATCGAGTCGTCGTTTGTCGACACCGTCAGGCACTCGTCATAGGCGCGGCGGGCGTTGGCGTAGTCGCCCTTCAGGTAGTACGCCAGGCCAAGGTGGTACCAGATGTTGAACTGCAGCGTGCTGCGCGGTTTGCCGGCCGCGTTCGGCGCGCCGTCGGGTTCGACGGCGTCGGGCGTTCCGACGACCAGGCCGACCGCCTTCTCGAAGTCGGCGATGGCGGCGTCGAAGTTACGCACGGTGATGTAGCGGTGCCCGCGGTGGCGGTAGAAGCGAGGATCGGTGGGATGGCGATCGATGCCCTTCGTGAACGTGCTGAGCGCGTTGCGATACTGCCACAGGTAGGCCTGCCTGCGTCCCACCCAGATGAGCGCGTCGGCGCTGTCAGGCGCCTTGGCCAACTCGTCGTCGGCTGCCTTCAGATTGGCCTCGAGTTTCGCGCGATCGGCCGCGGGCAGTTCGATCGGCAGCAATTGCTGCCCCATGAGCGACCGCGCTTCGGGCTGCGGCTGCGGTGCGGGAGCCGGCGCCGGGGTCGTGGCAGGCGCGGCCGGTTCCGAGGCGCCGCAGGCCGCCATCCATCCGCCCATCGAGGCGACGAGCACGAGTCCACGCAATTGCATCAGCTTCTTCTCCTCGAGAGTCAGTGTTTGACGGCGTCCGACGCGGTGGCCGACGGTGCAGCCGCGACCGCCTCGCTCGAGAGCGCGGCGGACTCGCCGCCCGGCTCGTCGCCATTGGTCTGCGCCAGGAACAGGCGCGCCACGCCGAGCGGCGCCCGCGGCGTCGTGTCGACGTCGTGCACCGCGCCGATCTCATCGCCGGTCGCCGCTCCCAGGTCACGGAACCGACGCGCCGTCACGAGCACGCGGCTCTCATAGGTGGCCACCGTGTCGTTGAACGCGCGTACGGTGCCGTCGAGCCGTCCACGCAGCGTCTCCATGCGGTCGGTGAGGTGCCGCACGCGGTCGTAGAGCTCTTTGCCGAGCTTGCTGACCTGCTCGGCGTTGCGCGTGAGGCGCTCTTGGCGCCAACCGTGGGCGACCGCGCGCAGGAGCGCGATCAGCGTGAGCGGGCTGGCGGGGAACACCTGCGTGCCGACGCCGAACTCGATGAGGTGCGCGTCTTGCTGCAGGGCGGCCTGGAACACCGCCTCGCCGGGCAGGAACATCACGACGAACTCGGGCGAGGGCTGAAATTGCTCCCAGTAGCTCTTGGCGCCGAGCTTCGTCATGTGATCGCGCACCTGGCGCGAATGGTCGGCCAGCTTCTGCTCGCGGGTCTGGTCGTCGGTGGCTTCCTGCGCGTCGAGGTAGGCCTCGAGCGGCGCCTTCGCGTCGATGACCACCGTGCGTCCGCCCGGCAGACGCACCAGCAGGTCGGGTCGCACCCGGCCGTGCTCGGTGTCGGTGCTCGTCTGCTCGTCGAAGTCGCAGTACTCGAGCATGCCGGCCATCTCCACCACGCGCCGCAGCTGCATCTCGCCCCAGCGCCCGCGCACCGTCGGCGTGCGCAGTGCCCGCACCAGGTTGGTGGTTTCGGCGCGCAGCTGGGTCTGGCTGCGGCCGATGGCCTCGAGCAAAGACGAGATCTCGGCACCGGTCTGCATCCGGTTCTTCTCGACCTCGCCGAGCTTCACATCCACCTGGTGCAGCACGTCGCGAATCGGCGTGACGAGGTCGTCGAACGCCTGCTGCTTGCGAGAGATGTCGGAGGCCGCGTCCTTGTGCAGACCGGCCATGCGTTCCGCGGCCAGCTTCAGGAACTCCTCGTTGCTCGACTTGAGCGCCGCGCCGGCCAGCGCCTGGAAGCTGTCGCGCAACTGCGCCTGCGCCTGCTCGAGCAGCGCGAGCTGCTTGGGCACGTCCTGTTCCTTGTGCGCCAGCTCGGTGTTGACCCGCGTGAGCTCTTCGCGCAGGACCGACCCTTCGATGCGCGAACGCTCCAGGTCGTCGCGCGACCGGGTGAGCTCGGCCTGCACCTCGCCCACTCGCCGGGTGGTCTGGTGAAAGAGCGCCTGCGCGGCGCTGACCGTGGCCTGGTGGGTGGCAATCGATTCGGTCAGTTCGCGCCGGAACAGGCCGCGGGCAAGTACCCACGCGGCCAGGGCGCCGGTCGAGAGACCCGCGAGAAGTGACAACAGGGTGACCGCATCCATCGTGAAAGACCGCCAGTCCGTGGAGATGCACAGGCACCCAGGGATGAAAAGTCGCGCAGTGCAGGGCAGTGTAACAGCGCGGAACCGGCGAATGCCGGCCGGACGCAAAAGTGTCGGTGTCGGCCCTTCGGAATTGTAAGCCACCCGCGAGAACCGTGGGTGACCTCTGTACCGCCGTCGGCCGGGGCGGCCGTCGGGCCGGGCATTCCGGCTCGCCGCTGCGCGCGACTGCACCCAGGGCCACGCCCCGTCCGTGTGGTGCGAACTTTGATGCTAGGGAGGGGTTCCCATGATCGAATCCTCTCCCGTTTTCGCCGACGGCTTCGGCCGCCGCGTGGTGCGTGTGACTGGCGGCGACAGCGCGCCGACCGAGCACCTGGTCCTGGACTCGGTCCTGGCCAGTCACTCCGAATTCGCCGCGGCCCTGCGCGAGCGGGCGGCTCAGCTTCACGGCCGCCGCCTCACGTCCTACGCGCGCGTGCACCGGGTGGAGACCGACGGTCCCGGCGGCTTGGCCATCGTGAGCGAGCACATCCGTGGCTGGCGTCTTGCCGACTTGCTCGACGTGGCCGGGTCCGAAAACCTGACCTTCGACATCGGCGTGGTCATGCTGTTGCTGCGCCAGCTCCTGCCCACGGCGGCACTTCTCGGCACGCAGCGCCGCGACACGGCCAGCGGCGCGCTGGGGCCCGAACATCTGCTGCTCACGCCGCAGGCGCGCCTCGTACTCACCGACTACGTGCTCGGCTCTGCCATCGATGCGCTCGACTGGGGCGCCGAACGCCTCTGGCACACGCTGCGCGTAGCCTCGCCGGCGGGCAGTGAACGCGCGGTGTCGGCACGAGGCGACGTGATGCAAGTGGGGCTCACCGTGCTGTCGCTCATCGTGGGACGGCGCTTGCGCGACGACGAGTTCCCGGAACGCCTGGAAGACCTGGTCACCAGCGCCCGTCAGAAGACGCCGTCGGTGATTCACGCGCCGCTGTCGGCACCTCTACGGGACTGGTTGCTGCGCGCGCTGCAGCTGCAGCCAAAGAGCTTCGCGACGCTGTTCGACGCGCAGATGGCGCTGGAGCGCCTGCTGGCCGCCGAGCCGTCGCTGCTGGCCCAGCCGGCCGAATTGGAATCGGCGGTGGCTCGCTTCGAGCGCTTCATGCCGCCGTTTGACTTGCCGATGCCGGTGCCCGAGCTGCCACTGCTCGAGGCGCCTCTGCCTGGGCACGTTCCCCTGGCCGTGGCCTTCGACCGCCAGTCCACCCCCACGGCCGTGTCCGTGGATGCGGCCCCGCCCGTCTTCGGCATGGAGGCTCCGCCCACGCCGCGTAAGTCGGGGGTGAGACGGAAGGCCGCCGAGAAGGCGCCCGAGGCGCCCCCTGTTCCGGCGGCGGCGTCGAGCCCGCCCGAGCCGCGAGTCGAGTTCGCTGCCGAGCCCGAGCCGGCGCCGGCAGTCGCGCCGCCCGAGGTCGTGCCGGCCGTCGTCGAGGTCGGCGCGGTCGACGACATCGCGCCACGGATTGCCGCGTTCGAACCGCCCACGACCCCGGCGGTCGCGTCTCGCGCCCTGTTCAGCGGGCGGTCGGAGCCGGTCTTCGACGACGCGTCGCCGGCGGCCGAGCCCGTGCACCTCGAGGCGCCTTGGTGGCGTTCGACGCGCGCCGTGGCCGCGCTCGTGGCGGTGGCCGTGGCGCAGGCGGTGCTGGCGGGCTGGTTGTGGTCGCGCCCGAGCGAAGGTCTCGGTGGCGACGGCGAACTGGTCGTGCAGTCGCGTCCTGACGGCGCGCGGGTCGTGATCGACGACCGCGAGCACGGCGTGACCCCGCTCACCATCCGCGTGAGTCCGGGCACCCACGTGTTGCAGGTGCGCGCCGGTACGTCGGAGCCGCGGGTGATTCCACTGACCATCCGCGCTGGCGTGCAGACGGCCCAGTATGTGGAGCTGATGGGCGTGGCTACCACCGGCGTGCTCGAGGTGCGCAGCGAGCCATCGAAGGCGCGGGTGACCATCGACGGCCGGGACCGCGGTTCCACGCCGCTCACGCTGCGCGATGTGGCCCCGGGCGACTATCAGGTTGTGCTGGAGCGCGCCGGGTGGAAGACCGCGCAGGTGGTGCGCGTCGAGCCAGGTGCCACGGCGCAGCTCGTGGTGCCGATCCGGTGAAATTTTACACAGGTCGCACGGCGGCCCCTGGGTTACAATTCTGAACTTTACGGCCCTCGCGGTCGCGCTCAGGTCGAGCGTTCCGTCAGCGTCAGAGCCGCGCGCAGAGCCGCGCGGAGGGAGGCGGCACACCATGATTCGTTTGGCGCTCACAACGGCGGTACTCGTGGCGGTCGCGAGTCCATCATTCGCGCAGAACAAGGTGCTGGCCGAGGCGCTCATGCGCATGCACGCGGGTGTGTCCCGCAACGTGGCCGAGGCTGCCGAGAAAATGCCTGAGGCCGACTTCGCGTTTCAGCCGAGCAAGGACGTGCGCACCTTTGGCGGGTTCGTGGGCCATGTCGCCAACGCCGAGTTCAGCTACTGCTCGCGGGCCAGGGGCGAGGCGAACCCCAACAAAGAAGACTTCGAGAAGATGATGGGGAAGGCCGGACTCGTGGCCGGAATCAAGGCGGCCGCGGCCTACTGCGACGGCGTCTACAAGGCCATGACCGACCAGTCGCTGTCCGAGCTGGTCACCATGGGTCAGAGTCAGCAGCCGCGCGGCCAGATTCTGGTGCAGAACATCAGCCACAGCAACGAGCACTACGGCAATCTCGTGACCTACATGCGCATCAAGGGTCTCGTGCCGCCGTCCACCGAGCGCGCCACCGCGCCCCGCCCCGGCGGCCTCTGAGCCACGCCGACCGAACGATGATGCGTCCACGCACCCAACTCCTCATCGGCCTCGTCAGTCTCTCGCTGAGCGCGGGGCTGGCGCTCGTGCGCGACCAGCTGCCCGAACACACCGGCAACGTCTTCACCGACGCGCCCCGGCGCATCGCCGACGTCCTGCTGCCGCGGGACTCCGACATCATCTCGGCCGTCGTGCCCAACGGCACGACCGTGGCCGGCATGCTCGGCAAACATCTGCTGCCCGAATCCGAGCTATCGGCGCTCGTGCAGGCCGTGACCTCGAGCTTCGACGTGCGCAAGCTTCGCGCGGGCAACATCTACACGATCGACCGGCTCTTCGACGGGCGCATCCGCTCGTTCGAATACGAGATCGACCCCTCGCGCGCGCTGCGCGCCTCGCGCCGCGACGGCGACATCGCGCTCTTCGAGGCCGAGGTCGTCGAACTGCCACGCACGACGACTCAGGTCGTGGTCGAGGGTCGCATCGACCGCGAGGCGCCGTCGATCAGCGAATCGCTCGAGCGCGCCGGCGAGCGGCTCGACCTGGCCTTGTCGCTTGCCGACATCTTCGGCGGCGAGATCGACTTCAACAGCGGCCTGCAGCCCGGCGACACCTTCCGCGTCGTGGTCGAGAAGTCGGTGCGGGAAGATGGCGTGTTCGTGGGCTACGGCCCCGTGCAGGCTGCCGAGTTCGTGAACGACGGCCGCACGCTCACGGCCATGCGGTTCCTGCTGCCGACCGGCAAGCCGGGCTACTTCGACAAGAGCGGCCTGTCGCTCGCGAGGTTCTTCCTGAAGTCGCCGCTGAAGTTCGAGCCTCGCGTTACGTCGCGGTTCTCGCGCTCGCGCATGCACCCCGTGCTGAAATACGCCCGCGCCCACAACGGCGTGGACTACGGCGCGCCCACCGGCGCGCCGGTCGTGGCCGTGTCGAGCGGCGTCGTCACGCTGGCCGGGTGGACGGGCGGCGGCGGACGCACGGTGCGCGTGAAGCACGCAAGTGGCTACGAGAGCGAGTACATGCACCTGTCGGCCATTGCCGGCGGCATCCACGCCGGCGCCCGCGTGGGCCAAGGCGAGGTGGTTGGCAGCGTGGGCATGACCGGCACGGCCACCGGGCCGCACCTGCATTACGGCCTGCGCAGGAACGGCGCGTACGTGAACCCCGTGACGGAGCACCAGAACCTGCCGCCGGGCGAGCCGGTGCCAGCCGCGATGCGCGCCGCATTCGACGCGGAACGCGACACGCTCTTTGGCCAGATGCGCGTTCCGCAGCGTAGGTTGCACGCTAACGAAGAATAGGCCGCGGCCGGCGCGCCATCGAGTCGGCCTCGGGCTGCCCAACTGCGGGCGCGCTGTCCAGCCAAGGACCGATCCGCCATGCCGACCAGTACCCCCGACACACAGGTTACGACGTTCCGCCGGTTGCACGAGGCGGGCTGCTTCGTGATGCCGAATCCCTGGGATGTGGGCAGTGCGCGCGTGCTCGTGCAGTTCGGGTTTCCCGCCCTGGCCACGACGAGCGCGGGCTTCGCGTGGTCGAGGGGCGAGCGTGACACCCACGTGGGACTCGACGACATGCTCGCGCACATGCGGGACGTGGCCAGGTCCATCGACGTGCCGGTGAACGCGGATTTCGAAGGCGGCTTCGCCGTGGAGCCGGAGTTCGTGGCCGAGCACGTGCTGGCGGCCACGGCCACCGGCGTCGCTGGTCTTTCGATAGAGGACTCGACCGGCAACGCCGATGCGCCGCTCTTCGAGCGCGCGCTGGCCGTAGAGCGCATCCGCGCAGCCAGGCACGCCATCGACCAGAGTGGTACTGGCGTGCTGCTCACCGGGCGGTCCGAGGGGTTCATCGTCGGCCGCCCGGATCTCGGCGAGACCGTGTCGCGCCTTGTGGCCTACGCCGAGGCGGGCGCGGACTGCGTGTATGCGCCTGGCATCCGCACGGCCGCCGAGATCGCCGCCGTCGTGTCGGCCGTGGCGCCCACGCCGGTCAACCTGCTGGTGCACGGCGATTTCATCACCGTGGCCGAAGCCGCCGCCCTCGGCGTACGCCGCATCAGCGTCGGCGGCGCGCTCGCGCGGGCCGCGTGGACGGGCTTCTTGCAGGCCGCCCGAGACATGGCCGACCATGGCACCTTCTCGGCGCTGTCGGCCTCGGTGCCGTCGGCGGAGATCAACGCGCGTTTTCCCCCGCGGTAGCGGTGAGGCCCTGCATGACAACTCGCACCTGGACCGTCGGTTTGCTCGCCCTGCTGCTGGCCTCGGCGCCACGTCTGTCGGCCGACACGCACAGGTTCGTCCCCGAGCGCTACTACAACACCTTCTCGTTTGCGCATCCGCCCGCCCTGCGCGTCAAGCCAGGCGACCGCGTGATCACGAAGACCGTGGACGCCAGCGGCGTGGACGCGGAGGGGAGGTCCGTCGCGCAGGGTCCCAATCCGCAGACGGGGCCGTTCTACGTGGAAGGCGCCGAACCCGGCGACGTCGTGGTGGTCACCTTCGAGAAGATCGAGACGAACCGGGCCACCGCCTATTCGTCCAGCCTGCTGGCACCCTACGCCGTGGATCCGGCCTCGATTGCCACGCGTCAGGACCGCGACCCCAAGCGCGTCACCTGGCAGATCGACAAGGCGGCCGGCGTGGCGCGGCTCACCGATCCCGACGTGCGTCCTGGGACGATCGTGCTCCCACTCAGGCCGATGCTCGGCTGCGTGGGCGTGGCGCCCGCGCGCAAGGAGGCCATCAGCACGGCCACGCCCGGCGCCTTTGGCGGCAACATGGACTACGCTGGCGTCACGTCGGGCGTAACGGTGATGCTGCCGGTGAACGAGCCGGGCGCGCTGATTTACATCGGCGACGGCCATGCTCGTCAGGGCGAAGGCGAAGTCGTTGGCACCGGTCTCGAGACGTCGATGGACGTGGAGTTCACGGTGGACCTGATCAAGAAGAAGGCCGCCAACTGGCCTCGCATGGAGACCGACACGCACGTGATGACGATCGGCAGCGCGCGTCCGCTGCTGCAGGCGCTTCAGCATGCCACGACCGAGATGCTGCGCTGGCTCGTGGCCGACTACGGTTTCTCCGAGCGTGGCGCGTCGGCCTTCATGGGACAGGCACTCGAGTACGAGATCGCCAACGTCGTGGATCCGAACTTCACCGTCGTGGCGAAGGTACGCAAGGCCATGCTGCCGGCGCGCTGAGGCGGGGCCCCGCACACGGCTGGCCGGGGAAAGGCGCCATGAGCTACGAGTTCCGTGTCGCCTGCGAGCTGCATTCGACCGAGCGGCTGCGCGTGGCGATCGCCGACGGCCTCGACGTGCGGGCGCCCATCGAGGGAAAGCCGGCCATCACCTGGCTGACCGAGATGTATACGCGGTCGGACCGGTTTGCGGCCTGCCTGCGCCTGTTGCTCGAGCGGGGCGCCGTGGCCGACGACCCGCTCACGCTGCCCGTGCTGCTGAACGATCCCGAAGCGCTCAGGGAGATGGCGGGAATCACGCCCGCCTGCCTGCAGCACCGCGCCACGATGGCCTGCGCCTTCACGCCGCTCACCGGCGTGTCGCTGCTGCACGTGGCCGCCGAGTTCGGCCACGTCGAGGTGGCGGGCGCGCTCCTCGCGCTCGGCGCCAACGTGAACGATCGGGCCGAGGTGGACGGCGATGGACTCGGCGGACACACGCCGCTCTTCCACACCGTGAACGCGCATGCCAACCGGTCGGCACCGGTGATGCGCCTGCTGCTCGACGCGGGCGCGGCCGCGGAGGCGCGCGTGGCCGGACTCGTGTGGGGGCGCGGATTCGAGTGGGAGACCGTGCTCTTCGACCTCACGCCCGTGTCGTACGCCCAGCTCGGGCAGCTCCCGCAGATGCACCGCGACGAACACGACATCGCCGGCACGGTCCGCGCGCTGCTGGTTGCCGCCGGCCGGCCGGTGCCGTCGATGCCCAACGTGCCGAACCGGTACTTGCGCGAGCGGGACGGCCCGGTGCGGCAGTCCTCGTGAGACATTGACCCGATGCGGCCCGCGGCTCGGTCACGGTAGCGCTGCCAGCCCGCGAGCCGGTGCGATAGGATGAGCGCCGTCCTCGTGCGGACGTCATGGCCACCATCGCGATCGGCGACATCCACGGGCAGTTGAAGCCGCTCTGCGATCTGCTGGAGCGCGTGCGCCCGAACATCGGGGCCGACGACACGGTCGTCTTTCTCGGCGACTACATCGACCGCGGCGCCGACACCCGCGGGTGCATCGATGCCATCCTCGACTTCACGTCCACCGTGCCCGCCCGCGTCGTGTGCCTGCGCGGCAACCACGAAGACCGGTTCCTGCGCACGATGCACGACTACACGCATCATGCGTGGCTGCTTGGGATGGAGGCGGACCGCACGATCCGCAGCTACTCGGTCGAGGCGGCCGAGGCGATTCGCGCCGCGGCGCGCGCGGCGCGGACGAGCGTGTACGAGGGCACGTGCGGGCTGCCCTACGAGCTGTTCGTCGAGGCCATGCCCGCGGCGCATCGCCAGTTCTTCGAGTCGCTGCGGCTCTATCACGAGACGACGGAGTGCCTCTGTTCGCACGGCGGGGTCGACCCGGCCGTGGCCGGCCTTGACGCACAAGGACGGGCGCTCGTGTGGGGCGCGCCGGGATTTCCCGATGCGTACGCCGGCGACCGCACCGTCATCTACGGCCACTTGAACAACGCGCAGGTCGACGGTGACGACTGGCCGAATCCGCGCGTGGTGGGGAACACGTTCGGCCTCGATACCATCGCGCACGGCGTGCTGACCGCGATGCGATTGCCCGGGCCTTACGTGCTGCAGAGCGCGCGCTACGAGCGCCGGGAGCGCCGGCGTTCCTAGCCGCGACAATCGCCGTTGCATCTCGGCCTGCAATCATCTACAACTGGCGCAGCTCATCAGCGCCCTGGAGGTCGTCGCGACTCGCGGCGGGCAATCACGATGACTGTGCCAATCCGTTTCCTTCTCGGTGCGCTGATGCTCGCAGCGGTCGTGGCCCGTCCCCAGGCCGAGCCGAGGTGGACAGTGCTGTTTGACGGTAGCTCGCTCAACGCCTTTCGCGGGTACAGGGCGAAGGCCGTGCCGGCCGGATGGTCCATCGTCGACGGCACCCTGGCGAAAGACGCAGAAACCGGCGACCTCATCACGAAGGACCGCTTCCGCGACTTCGAACTCGAACTCGAGTGGAAGATCGGCGCCGCCGGCAATGCCGGCATCTTCTACCGCGGCACCGAGAAGTACGACCGGGTGTACTGGAGCGCGCCCGAGTACCAGCTGCTCGACGACGAGGAGGCGGCCGACAACAAGACACGCCTGACGTGCGCGGGTGCCGCGTACGGGTTGTACCCGTCACCCCCGGGGCATCTGAAGCCGGTCGGCGAATGGAACACGACGCGCATCGTCGCCAGGGGGGCGCACGTCGAGCACTGGCTGAACGGCGTGAAGCTGGTCGAGTACGAGCTGTGGAGCCCTGACTGGAACGCGAGGGTCGCAGCGAGCAAGTTCGGCAAGTGGCCGAAGTTCGGCCGCGCCAAGCGCGGGCACATCGCGATCCAGGGCGACCACGAGGGCGCGCTGGCGTTTCGCGGGATCCGCATTCGCGAGGTCACATAGCCATGGCCCATCCCGGACATCGATCCCGCCGCCAGTTCGTGCCGCACGTCGCACACCTGCGGATCACGAATGACGAGGCCGCCGTCGAGTGTCTGAGGCGGCAACCTCGTGCAGGCTGGACGCCGCCGTAGGCCGGAACTCGACGCCGCGGCGAGACGCCGTGCCCTCAAGGAGCATCGATATGACACGTGGATTTCTAGGATTGTCCGCCGCGCTCGTGGCCGGCGCAGCTGCGGCGTGCGGCGGCCCAGCCGCCACTCTGGCGCCCGCCCCTCTCACGCCTGTGGCCGACTTCACCGTGCTGGAGGCGGGCATTCCCGAAATCCAGGCGGCGCTGACGTCGGGACGCCTCACGTCGCGTCAGCTCACCGAGAAATATCTCGAGCGCATCGCCACCTACGAAGATCGCCTGAACGCGATCATCACCGTGAACCCGCGCGCGCTCGTGGAGGCCGATGCGATGGACCAGGAACGGGCGGCCGGGATGGTGCGCGGCCCGCTGCACGGCATCCCCATCGCACTCAAGGACAACATCCACACCACCGACATCCGCACGACCGGCGGCGCGCTGGCCTTCCGCGATCTCATCCCGCCTTACGACGCCACGCTCACAAAGAACCTGCGGGACTCGGGCGCGATCATCATCGCCAAAACCGTGCTCACAGAGCTGGCGCACTGGACCGCCGGCGCGCCCACGCCGATGGTGGCCAACTACACGGGGGTGGCGGGCTTTGCCTACAACCCGTACGACCCGCGCATGGACCCGCGGCCCGAGACCTTCGACGGGCGGCCCGTGCTGCAGACGGGCGGGTCGAGCTCGGGCTCCGGCACGGCGGCGAGCTTCTGGGCCGCCAGCGTGGGCTCCGACACGGGCGGGTCGATCATCAGCCCGTCGAACGCGAACATGCTGGCGGGCATCCGGCCGACTCTTGGCCGCATCAGCCGCTACGGCGTGATTCCCATCACGGCCGATCACGACACGGCCGGGCCGATGGCGCGCACGGTGACCGACGCCGCGATCCTGATGGGCGTGCTCGAAAGCGCCGCGCCGGATCCGAACGACGCGGCCACCAGCGCCTGCACGCCGCCGCCCAATCGCGACTACACGCCGTTCCTGAGGGCCGATGGGTTGAAGGGGATGCGCATCGGCGTGCCACGCGCGTTCTTCTACGACGCGGTCACGGCGCCCGGCGAGAAGACCCCGCAGGGCGGCTTGAACCCGGACCAGGCCAAGGTGATGGCGGATGCAATCGCGCTGCTCGAGGCGCAAGGGGCGGAGATCGTCGATCCGGCGGACGTGCCGAGCATCGTGACTACGAATGCCGCCGACAACTTCCTGCTCTTCACCTACTGCCAGGGCGCCGAACACAAGAAGGGCGGCGACGCGAACTGCACGGTGAACTTCAAGTACGGCATGAAGCGCGATTTCAACGCCTGGCTGACGAGCCTGGGCCCGGCCGCGCCGGTCAGGACGCTGACTGAGCTGCGCGAGTGGAACCTGGCGCATGCGAGAGCCGACGCCATGCACTTCGGACAGTCGCGGCTCGACATCTCCGACGAGATGGACGTGGCGAAGGACAAAGCGCGCAACGCCGCAGACGTGGCGAAGGACGCGCGCCTCAGCCGCGCCCAGGGCATCGACGCCGTGCTCGCCGAGCACAGGCTCGACGCGATCCTGACGCCGGCCGGCAGCGGCGCCAACCTGGCGTCGCGCGCCGGGTATCCGATCATCGCCGTGCCCTTCGGCATGGTGCCCAACGCACTCACGCCGCCGCTTCCCGACGGCTTCAACGCGAAGCCCGCGCCCTACGGCGTGACGTTCACTGGCGCGTCATGCAGCGAGCCGAAGCTGATTGCCATTGCCTTTGCATTCGAGCAGGCGAGCAAGAAGCGCGTGCCGCCGCCCGATTTTCCATGAGTCGTCTCACCGCGAGGTTCGCGATGCGCACCCTGCCGTTCGCGTTGATTCTGTTCGGGGCCGTGGCCTCGCTGGGCGGGCAGACGCCCGTCCAGAAGCCGCCGGACGCTGCGGAACTGGCACTGCGCGCGACCGTCGCGGCCGCGCCGCCGCTGATGCTCGAAGCCACGGCGATTGCGGTCATGCCGCCGACGCCGGGATTCGCGTTGGGCATGGTGTCGTGGGTGTCGTCGTCGAAGGACGGCACCGTCTACCTGCTGCAGCGCGGCGACGCGGCCGATCCGGTCATCGCCATCGATCGGAACGGCATAGTGCTGCGCTCGTGGGGCCGGGGCCTCTACGTGATGCCGCACGCCATCCGCGTGGATCCACAAGGCAACGTGTGGACGACCGACGCCGCCAGCTCCCATGTGATCAAGTTCTCGCCCGAAGGGAAGGTGCTGCTCGACCTCGTCGTGGGCGGGCAGCCCACGCCGTGCCGCAACAACTTCTGCAGCACCACCGACATCGCGTTTGCGGCCAACGGCCATCTCTTCATCAGCGACGGCTACGCCAACGCCCGCATCCTCGAGTACACCGCCGCGGGCACGAAGGTGCGCGAATGGGGTGCTCCGGGAACCGGCCCGGGCCAGTTCGTGCTGCCGCACTCGATCCAGATCGATCCCGCGGGCGTCGTCTACGTCGCCGATCGCGAGAACGGCCGCGTGCAGCGCTTCGACCAGACCGGGAAGTTCCTGGGCGAGTGGGCGGGTTACGGCAAGACGTTCGGTCTGAAGGCCGATGGCGGCTTCATGTGGCTCTCGACCCAGCCGCGTCAGCAGCCGAACCTGTCGCCGGGATGGCTGCTGAAGGTCGACACCAGGACGGGAGAGATCGCCGGGTGGGTGAACTCGGCCGGGAATCACGGCGTGGACGTGATGGCCAGCGGCGAGCTGTTGCTCGGGCCAGGGCCGAATCTCGTGCCGCAGTGGTATCGGCGTGTCCGGTGACCTCGTGGCCTGTCTCGGCTGAAGGACGACGGCTTGCGGCGCCAGATCACCGAGGTGACGACCGACGAACATGGCAGAATGGCGGCACACAGGTTCAGCCAGAGGGCGGCACACCTCGGCCCAGGGGAGTAGCGATATGAAGACTATGCGTATGATGCTTGCGGCGGTGACCGTTGCGGTGGTGTCGGGATCGTACCTGCTGGCGGCGCAGCAACCGGCTGGGGCCGCCGGCGGGCAGCCCGCC
>JANORI010000928.1:0-1948 GCA_031415235.1 Acidobacteriota bacterium
CTCCGGGCACACCTGGGATACAGCTACGCCGGTCGCGCGTGACTTTAGACAGGGAGCACGGTCACTGTAGGAAAGTGACGCTGCAGTCGGGACAGATCGTGGACGTCAGCGGTATAGACCACACCCCCGCCCCGGAGGGCCGCGGATGCCATGACGACCGCGTCGGCCAGAGATGCGCCTTTGACGGCCCCGAGGGCTTCCCCGGCCGCGCGGCAGAGCGACCCGGGCATGTCCTCGACGATAACCGCGGCCAGAATCTCTTCGCGCACGTCGCTTCGCCCCCGCCACCACTCGACATAGACAACCGCCGGGACGATCGGCAGAAGCCCGCGGCGGATGATCGCGCGAAACGCCTGCGTGGCTCGCGCCTTCCGCCGTTCGAGCGCGATCAGCATGCCGGTGTCGAACGTGAAGGTCATGCGGCGCGCCCGCGTGACTTCTTCCGTGGGCCGCTTCTCCATTCCGCCTCGATCTGTTCGACGTCGGCGTCCGTCAGCGGCGGAACTCCGTACTTGTCGAAGTATGCCTCCGCAGCGACAAACTTGGCTTCCCGGCCCGCGATGTCGCCCAGCAGCGCCGACACGTTCCCCTTGTGCCGACGGACCGCCAGTGCCTTCAGGTTCTCGAGCGTGCGATCATCGAGGGAAAAACTTGTTGTCTTCGTTCGGCCGGGTCTCATACTGGCAGTGTAGCACAGATTGAACGATAGAAATATCGGGGAGCCTACGGCGCGAGGCGAGCCTCAGCCATCGCCACGTTGAACGGATGGCACCAGATGATCACCCAGGTGTAATTCGCACCGGCCGGAACGGAAAACGTGTAGCGACACGCCCGAGCCCCCAGCCCCGAGCCCCTATCTTTCCAACCAGGGACGTAGCTCTTCAATCAGCACGCGCGCGACGTCTTCGTCGGTGACGCCCTCGACGCGCTGACTGTCGGTGAGCGGCCGCTCCTTGCGCACGGTGCGGCTGCCGCGCGAGCGCAGCACGCTCAGCACCGGCGCCGGCGGGTCGAGCGTGGCGTCGAGTGTCAACTCGATGCCATCCTCGCGCTGACGCTCGGGCACGAGGCGCACGCCGCCCAGGGGCGTCATCACCTCGAACGGCAACCCCTCGCCCTTGAGCGCGCCGGCCATGGCCCGGAAGACCGGCACCGCCGTGCTCTCGAGGAACTTCTCGTAGAGGCGCGTGGCCTCGTCGGCCCGCGCCCGCTTGGCCACGCCCTCGCGCTTGGCGGTGTCGATGGCCTGAATGAGACTCTTGCGCAGTTGGGCGATATCCATGATCAAATCCGCACGGCGCCGCTGTCGGCCAGCGCGCGGACGGCCTGCCGATCGTATCCCAGCTCCTCGAGGATCGCGGCGGTGTGTTGGCCGAGCGTGGGCGGGCCGGTGCGCACGCCGCCAGGCGTGTCCGAGAGCTTCACCGGCACGCCGGTGACCCGCACCTCGCCGAGCGTGGCATGCGGCACGGTCTGCACCATGCCACGGCTGATGATCTGCGGGTCGGCGAACACCTCGTCCACGGCGCGCACGCCGCCACACGGCACGCCGTGCTCGAGCAGCTGCGCGCTCCACTCGGCCCGCGTGCGCGACGCGAAGACCTCGACCAGCCGCGGCTTCATCGCCTCGTAGTTGGCCAGCCGCAAGGCGTTGGTCGCGAACCGTGAGTCGGCCGCGAGGTCGGCCAGGTCGGCGGCCCGGCAGAAGGCCTGCCACAGGCTGTCGTTGCCGACGGCCAGGGCCAGGTCGCCATCCTTCGTGGCAAACGTCTCGTAGGGCGCAATCGTGGGATGCCGGTTGCCCAGCCGGCCGGGCACGTCGCCGGTCGCGAAGTAGTTGCCGGCCTGATAGGTGAGCAGCGCGGCCGTGGCGTCGAGCATGCCGATGTCCACAACCTGGCCCTGGCCGGTGTTGCCGCGGGCCACGAGCGCCGCCAGCACGCCTTGC
>JANORI010000929.1:0-2639 GCA_031415235.1 Acidobacteriota bacterium
GGTGTCGCCGTCGATGTTGTCGCCCACGAAGCTGCCGCTCTGGTAGGTGAGGTTCTGCAGCGACTTGAACTGGTTGCCGCCGCTCTTGATGGTGGAGAACACGGCCGACCCCGGGGTCATCATCGACACGTCGCCGCCCGCCGCGCTCACGGTCACTTCTTCGTGGGCGAAGAAGTCCTGATAGATGCCCGCACCGCCCGTGCCCTCAGTGGTGTCGACGCCGTCGGTGACCACGCGGTTCTGGTTGCGCACGCCGAAGCTTTCGTAGCCGGTCTGCTGGCTCTTGTGGCTACCGCCCACGTCGAAGCCGAGCATGCGCACGCCGGGCGCCTGGCCGAGCGTGGCCCAGATGTCGGTGGCCGACGGAATCGTGGCCAACTTCTCGGAGCTGAACTCCGATCCGATTTTGGTGGACGTGATGTCGACGACCGGTGATTCGGCCGTGACCGTCACGGTTTCCTGCAGGGTCGCCAACGCCAGCGAGATGTCGACGTTCAGCGTCTGGCCAAGGGCGAGCACGATGTTCTCGCGCCGGGTCGTCTGGAAGCCGCTCAGCTCGAACGTCAGCGTGTAGCGCCCTGGCGGCAGGGAGGGGAATCGATACCGGCCATCCGTTTCCGAGACGGTGGTCTGGGTGCCGATGAGTGCGGGTGATTGCGCCGTGACCGTGGCGCCTGGCAGGATCGCTGCCTGCGTGTCGGTGACGACGCCGGTAAGGCGGCCCTGGTCTACTTGCGCATCCGCCGGCACAACTGCGGCTGTCAGTAGAACCAGTGCGAACAAGGATCGTGCGATTGTCATGTCTTTCCATCCTCCGTGTGGGCGTTGACGATGCCCCAGGCGACGAAACTGCGCCGAGGTCGACGGGGCCCAAATGAACACTTACAAAGGCAAACCAACGAAGACACGGAGTTTACTCGGAATCGCCACCGATTGTGCAATCAGCTCTGACGGTTGCCCGTTGGGGCGGCGGCGGGCGCGCCTGCGTGGCCGCCGGCTCGTTAGCATCTTGACATCATCTGTATCAGACATCATGATGTCTTCATGAGGACCACGCTCACCATCGAACCAGAAGTGGCGCGTCGCATCGAGGCCGAGATTCGTCGCACGCGCAAGACGCTCAAGGCCGTCGTCAACGACGCGTTGAAGGCTGGTCTGGGTCTGTCGAAGAAGGCCGAGGCACCCGCGCCCTACGAGGTCAAAGCCTACGACATGGGCGTGATGCCTGGCATCGACCTCGACAAGGTCAATCAGCTACTGGACGACATGGACGTGGACGCCTACCTGGAGAAGGAACGTCGTGATCGTTCCTGACGCCAACCTGCTCCTGTATGCCCACAACAGTGCCGCCAAGTGGCACAGCCAGGCGCAGGCGTGGCTCGCGCACTTGTTGAACGACTCGCAAGCCGTCGGACTGCCTTGGGTGACGGCTCTGGGATTCATGCGCATCGCAACGAATCCCAAGGCGATGCCACACCCACTGACGGTCAGTGACGCATGCGGAGAAGTTCGCGGTTGGCTCGAGCGCCCGAACGTGACCATCCTGCACCCCGGCGACCGACACGCCGACATCCTGTTCGGGCTCCTCGAACACGTCGGCGTGGCCGGAAACCTCACGACCGACGCGCACCTGGCCGCGCTGGCCATCGAGTACCAGGCCGAGCTGCACTCCACCGATGCCGACTTCAGTAGGTTTCCGGGCCTCCGCTGGCGCAATCCCTTGAAGCCGCGCCGCTGAAGTAGGCTGGTGTGATGGATCGCGCCGTCACCTACAACTCGTACCTGCGCGTGGACGAGTTGCTCACCCTGCAACGGCCCCTCTCCGACGGCCCAGAGCATGACGAGATGCTCTTCATCGTGATCCACCAGGTCTACGAGCTGTGGTTCAAGGAGATCCTGCACGAACTCGACTACGTGCGGCGCCTGCTCGACGCCAACGAGGCCCACCGCGCGCAGCACACACTCAAGCGCATCCTCACCATTTTGAAGGTGCTGGTGGCGCAGCTCGACATCCTCGAGACGATGACGCCGCTCGAGTTCCAGTCGTTCCGCGCGCGCCTCGAGCAGGCGAGCGGCTTCCAGTCCGACCAATTCCGGCAGCTCGAATTCGTGCTCGGCCGGCGTTCGGCGCAGGCACTCGATCGCTTCCCAGAGGGCAGCCGCGCGCGCGTGTCGCTGGCCGCGCGATTAGCCGAGCCGTCGCTGTGGCGCACCTTTCTGGCGTACCTCGAGCGCGAGGGCTATGCCGTTCCGCGCGACCTCCTCGCTGCCGATCTCGCGCTGGCCACCGAGGCCTCGCCCGCGTTGCAGGACGTGCTCGTACGCGTCTACAAGACTGACCCGAAGAACTCCGAGATGTGCGAGCGGCTCGTGGACCTCGACGAAGGCGTGCAGGAATGGCGCTACCGCCATATGAAGATGGTGGAACGCACGATTGGCGTGAAACCGGGCACGGGCGGCTCGGCGGGGGCGGCGTATCTGCGGTCGACGTTGATGCAGCCGGCGTTCCCCGACCTGTGGGCCATCCGCGCCCAGCTCTAGTTGAATGGCATCGACGACTGAACCATAATTCCCTCACGGCCGAAGACATTGAACACCTGGATTGTCACGGGGGGCGCCGGATTCATCGGCAGCAACTT
>JANORI010000930.1:0-14204 GCA_031415235.1 Acidobacteriota bacterium
GCGTTTGCGGAACTGCAACAACGCATGCGCGAGGCGCCCCCGCCGCCGCGCACGAAAGACCCGACCATCCCCGTCGCGCTCGATCGCCTCGTGGCGCGGTGCATCGAGCCCGACGTGGCCAAGCGACTCGGCTCGACGCGCGAGCTCGAAGCGGAACTCGCCAAGCTCGACAAGAACGGCGTGCCCGTGCCGCTCGTGCGGCGGCTCACGTGGCGCATGTCGACCGCGGCGGCGCTGGTCGTGGCGTCGCTCGTCGGCGGCACGTGGTGGATGGCGCGCGGGCCGGAACTTCCGGTCGAACACGAGCCCGTGTCGATCCTGATTGCCGACCTGAAGAACGACACGGGCGACGTCACCTTCGACGGCACGCTGGAGCCGATGCTGAAGCTGGCGCTCGAAGGCGCCGGGTTCATCAGCGCGTACGACCGCATCGGCATCCAGCGCTACCTCGGCGTGAAACCTCCCGAGACGCTGGACGAAATGACGGCGCGTGCGCTGGCCAGCAAGGAAGGCGTCGGTGTCGTGCTGGCAGGGCGGTTGACGCGCGAGGGAAGCGGCTACGGCATCGCCATCACGGCCGCCGAGAGCGTAACCGGCAACGTGATCGTGAACGCGTCGGCGCGCGCCTCGGGCAAGGAGCAGGTGCTCGGCGTCGCAACAACCCTGGGAAATCGCGTCCGTACCGCGCTCGGTGACTCGACCTCGGATTCCGCCCAGCGCTTCGCCAATGAAACGTTGTCGGCGACGTCGCTGGACGTCGTCCGCGAGTATGCGGACGCGATGCAGGCGATGTCGAACAGCAAGTTCGAGGACGCGCGGCAGAGCTTCCAGAAGGCCGTGAAGCTCGACCCCAATTTCGGCCTGGCCTATGCGGGGATGGCGATTGCCTCGGCCAACATGGGCCAGCCGCGGGAGGCCGTGACCTACGTGCAGGAGGCCATCAAGCACGTCGACAGGATGACCGAGCGCGAGCGCTTCCGCACGCGCGGCATGTACTACTACATCACCAACGACTATCACGCCTGCGTGAAGGAATACGGTGACCTGGTCGACCGCTACGCAGGCGACGCCGCCGCGCGCAACAACCTGGCGCTGTGCTCGACCAAGCTGCGCGACATGGGGCGAGCTCGAGAAGAGGTGATGCGCCTGGTGCAGCTCGTGCCCCGGCGCTCGTTGTACCGGGTCAATGCCTCCCTGTACGCGGCCTACGCCGGCGACTTCGCCGTCGCCGAGCAGGAAGCGCGCGTCGCGCTGGATCTGCAGGACCCGTGGGCACTCCAGGCCCTGGCACTGGCGCAGCAGGGCCAGCGGAAGACGGCCGAGGCCAGCAAGAGCTACCAGGCGCTCTCGGGTGTGCAGGGCGCGGGTCCGTCGTACACGGCCTCGGGCCTGGCCGACGTGGCGCTCTACGAAGGCCGTTTCGCGGATGCCGCGCGCCTCTTTGCCGACGGCGCGACGGCCGATCTCGTGGCCAAGGACGCCGACCGCGCGGCCGCCAAGCAGGTGGGGCTCGCCTATACCGAGCTGGCGCGGCGGCGACCGCGGCAGGCGCGCGCCGCCGCCGATCTGGCCATGACCAACAGCACGGCCGTGCAGGTGCGGTTCCTGGCCGCGCGCATCTACGTCCAGACCGGCGCCGTGCCTCAGGCCCGCACGATCGCCACGCGGCTCGCGCAGGACCTCCAGGCCGAGTCCCAGGCCTACGCCAAGATCATCGAGGGCGTCATCGCGCTCGAGCAGAAGGACGCGCGGCTCGCCATCAAGGTGCTCACCGAGGCCAACACCCTGCTCGACACGTGGATTGGCCGCTTCGACCTGGGCCGCGCCTACCTCGCGGCGGGCGCCTTCCCGCAGGCCGACTCCGAGTTCGATCGCTGCCTCAAGCGCAGCGGGGAAGCCCTGTCGCTGTTCCTCGACGAAGAGCCCACGTCGGGGTTCCTGCCGGCCGTGTATTACTACCAGGGCCGTGTGCGCGAGGGGATGAAGAGCGCGGGATTCGCGGACCCGTACCGGACCTACCTGACCATTCGCGAGAAGGCAGCCGAAGACCCGCTCATTCCCGAGATCCGCAAGCGAATCGCCACGCCGTAGCGCCTCTGTCGCAGGGGCGGCGCGTGATACTCTTTGCGCCGTTCGACTGCGCGGACGCTTGGTGCCCGCCGCCTGAAGGAGAGCCACACATCATGCACGGACGCACTCGCATCACTGCCGCCACGGTCACGCTCGGTCTGCTCGTGACCGCCTCGGTCTGGTCCATTTCAGTCGATGCCCAGTCGGCCAAGAGCGCTGCGCCGACGTTTACGATCGACGCCACGTGGCCGCAGGAGTTCCCCAATCACTGGGTCATGGGCTCGGTCACCGGTGTGTACGTGGACTCGAGGGACCATACCTGGATCACGAGCCTGCCCGAGACGCTCACCGAAGAAGAGCTCTACGAGGAGCAGACCCCGCCGATGGCGACCTGCTGCAAGGCCGCGCCGGTCGTCATCGAACTCGACCAGAACGGCAAGGTCGTGCAGGGCTGGGGCGACAAGGCCAAGGAGGACCCGGCCAACTGGCCGCGCAATCCGCACGGCATCTTCGTGGACCACAACGACTTCGTGTGGGTGGGCACGCACATGCACCACCGCGTGATGAAGTTCACGCGCCAGGGCAAGCTCGTGATGACGATCGGCGAGTACGACAAGAACGCCGGTAGCAACGACACCACGCTGCTCGGCGGCCCGTCGGGCATCTGGGTCGATCCGAAGACGAACGAAGTGTTCATTTCCGACGGCTACCGAAACCGCCGCATCGTCGTGTTCGATGGTGCGACCGGCGCCTACAAGCGCCACTGGGGCGCCTACGGCAAGGTGCCCGACGACAGCGAGAAATTCGACCCGAAGACGATGGTGAGCGGCGCCCTGCCCACGCAGTTCTCGACGCCGCACGGCCTCACCGGCTCGAACGACGGCAAGATCTACGTGGCCGACCGGCGCGGCAACCGGGTCCAGGTGTTCGAGCAGTCGGGGAAGTTCGTGATGGAGAAGATCATCGCACCGGCCACGCTGTCCTCGGGCTCGTCGTTTGTGACCGTGCTCTCGAAAGACGCCCAGCAGCAGTGGCTCTACCTGGCCGACGGCACGAACCACAAGATCTGGATCCTGCGCCGAAGCACGATGGAGGTGGTCGGTGAGTTCGGTCGCGGTGGCCGCCAGCTCGGACAGTTCCTGCGTCCCCACGGCATGAGCATCGACTCGAAGGGCAACCTGATCGTGGGCGAAGCATCCACGGGCCGGCGCGTGCAGCGCTTCAACGTCACGCCCGCGGGCAAGTAGCCGGCGTGTGGAGTCCGCGATGGATCGACTACGAGGCGGCGCCGAAGTAGCGCCAGAGGTTGTCATGCCCGTTCGCCTGTCGCTTGCCGCATTCATGGTCGTTGCCGTTGGGTTAGTGTCTGCGCAGCAACGGGCGCCCCAGAACGAGTCGATTCGTCAGGAGGAACTCCGCGCGGATCTCTACTACTTGGCTGGCGACGCCATGCGCGGCCGTCTCACCGACACCGTGGAGAACCTGGCCACCGCCGACTACATCCGGTCACGCTTCGAACGCGCGGGCCTGAAGCCGGCGGCTCCGGGCAGCTCCTACTTCCAGAACTACACGCTCATGACCGCCACGCTCGGCGACGGCAACGCACTCGAGGTGACCGAGCCTGGTGGCGGGACCAGACGCCTGACGCATGGTCAGGAGTTCTACCCGCAGCGCTTCAGCGCGAGCGCCCGCGTGGCGGCCCCGGTGGTGTTCGCCGGGTTTGGCATCACGGCGCCGCGGTGGCAGTACGACGACTACGGCGGCAGCGTGAAGGGCGCCATCGTGCTGGTGCTGGATCACGAGCCGGGCGAACGCGATCCGGCCAGTCCGTTTGAAGGCGTCGTCACGGCCGAGCCGTCGGCGGCGTTCCGCAAGGCGCTGGCAGCGCAGGAGAAGGGAGCGGTCGGCATCTTGTTCGTGTCCGACGTCCACAACCATCCTGGTCCGGTGAACTTCGATCAGGCCACGCGTGGGGTGTGGCCGGCCCAGACGCCGCACCTCAAGACCTACATGCTGACGGCCTGGTCCGATCGCATTCGCATTCCCGCGGCGCAGATCTCGCCCGCGCTGGCCGCCTCGCTCGTGGCCGGCACCGGGAAGTCGCTGGCCGATCTGTCGAGCTCCGCCGAGTCGGCGCGCGGCATGTCGCCGCTTCCGTTGCCGGGCGTGCGCGTGGACCTGCAGACGTCGGTGACGCGGCACACCGTGCCCGACCGGAACGTGGTGGCGATCGTCGAGGGCAACGATCCGAAACTGAAGGACGAGTGGGTGATCGTCTCGGCGCACTTCGATCACAACGGCGCCGAGGGCTCCCAGATCTTCAACGGCGCCGACGACAACGGCTCGGGCACCGTGGCCCTGCTCGAGATTGCCGACGCCTACGCGCTGGCCGCGCAGCAGGGCCGGCGTCCCAGGCGCAGCGTGCTCTTTGCCGCGTGGAACTCGGAAGAGCGCGGGCTGCTCGGTGCGTGGGCCTACACCGAACAGCCACTGGCGCCGCTTGCGAGCATCGCCGCCGTGCTGAACATGGACATGATCGGGCGCAATGAAGAGATCCAGGTCGGCGCCGGCGCGCGCTTCAACGGCTTCGACGTGCAGTCGGCCGAATCGAACGCCAACACGGTAAACGTGATGGGGTTCACGCGTGCGCCCGAGGTGACGGCCGTGATGGACAGAGCCAACGCGGGCATCGGGCTGCAGTTGCTGAAGCGCTACGACAACAACCTGTCGAACCTGGTGCGGCGCAGTGACCAGTGGCCGTTCCTGCAGCGCGGCGTACCGGCGCTCGGGTTCATGACGGGCCTGCACCCCGACTATCACACCGTCTACGACCGTCCCGAGAAGATCAACTACGTGAAGATGGAGAAGATCGCCCGCCTGATCCACCAGGCGAGCTGGGATCTGGCCAACGCCGACGGCCGTCCGGCGACAACCGCGCCGCGCTGAGCCGCGCTCATGCTGACGCTGCTGCTGGCGGTGCTCCTGGCCGCGCATCCCGGACATGGCTCGATGGCGCTCGTGGGCGCGCTCGTGTCTGTGACCGCGGAGTCCATCACGATCGACGTGCGCGATATGGCGTCGGCTTCGACGCGCCGCATGGTCGTGACGACCACCGCCGACACGAGGCTGCGATGGGGAAGCAGGCCGTGCCCACGCTCGATCCGTGGGTCGGTGCGTTGGCGGTCATGACGGTGAACGACGAGGAAGACGTGGACGGCCGCACGGTCTACACCGCCGACAAGGTGCAGATCACGCCGCCGAAGGCGACGAAGCGGCGACGTGAATCGGCCCCTGGCATCGGGCCAGAAACCTGTATGCTCAGCGGGACATTTCCTGCCGGCGCCGACGGCCTTGACCTCCTGCAGCCACCATGCCCACACCAGACACCACGCGCACGCCTTCGTCGTCCGCCGCCGATGCTCAGCTCGTGCGCGGCATTGGCCTCTGGGGCGCCACGATGCTCGCCATTGGCAGCGTCATCGGATCCGGGATCTTCCTGACGACCGGGATCATGCTGCAGGAGCTCCCGTCGACCACGCTGGTGTTGGTCGCGTGGGTGGCCGGCGGCTTGCTGGCGATGGCCGGTGGCCTGACCTACGCAGAGATGGGCTCGATGTTCCCGCGTTCAGGCGGGCTCTCCGTGTTCCTGAGCGAGGCGTATGGACCCGTGTGGGGCTTTCTGTTTGGCTGGGCGTGCCTGCTGGTGATCCTGACCGGCAGTGTGGCCACGGTGGCCATCGGGTTTGCCGAGTACTTCAGCTACTTCTTTCCCGCACTCGGGACGGCCAACGTGCTGGCGACGTTTGCCATGCCGTGGGGCCCCTGGAGCATCAGCGCCGGGCAGCTGGTCGCGGCCGCCTCGATTGCCGTCATCACCGCCATCAACTACGTCGGCGTGCGTTCGGGCAATCTCACCAATACGGTGTTGACGGTGGCGAAGGTCGCCGCGCTGGTGGTGCTGCCGATCCTGGCGCTGGTCTATCTGCGCGTCACGCCCGCGTTCACGCCCGTCGTGCCGCCAGACACGCTCCGCCCATTGGCGTCGTTTGGCGTGATCATGATTGCCGTCATGTGGACCTACGAGGGCTGGTATTACGTGGCCTTTGCCGCCGGCGAGATCAAGGACGCTGCCAGGAACGTGCCGCGCGCGCTCATCTACGGCACGCTCGCCCTCACGGCCATCTACGTGAGCGTGAACCTCGCGTACGTCTATGCGCTCACCCTCGAGGAGATGGTGGGCGTCACGCGCATCGCCGAGAAAGCGGTGACGATGCTCGTGGGACCTGGCGGCGCGGCGCTCGTGGCGGCCACGGTGGTCGTGTCCACCTTCGGTTGCAACGTGGCCGGGATCATCGCCTCGTCGCGCAGCTGTTTTGCGATGGCGGCCGAGGGCCGGTTCTTCCCGCCGGCCGCGCGGGTACACCCGGTGTATCGCACGCCGCACGTGGCGCTCATCATCACGAGCGTGTGGTCGGCGTTCCTTACGCTCACGGGGGGCTACGAGGCGCTCTTCACCTACGTGACGTTTGCGTCGGTGCTCTTCGGCACGCTCGGCGGCATCGCCATCTTCGTGTTGCGCGCGAAGCGTCCTGATGCGCCGCGCCCGTACCAGGCGCTCGGCTACCCGGTGATTCCGGCGCTGTATGTGCTCGGCTCATTCGCCCTGGTCTTCAACACGCTGATGGAGCGGCCGACGGCGTCCATTGCCGGATTGGGGCTCGTGGCCATCGGCCTGCCGATTTACTTCCTGGGCGGCAAGTCCACGACCAGGTAGGCGCCGCGGTCGCGCTCCCGCGGCCTACGGCAGGGGCCGCAGCCACTCGGCGATGACGGCGCGCGTGTCGACCCCGGTGGCCTGCTCAATCAACGCGGGCAACTCGTCGGTCTGAAACGCCCGCTGCTCGCGCGCCGTCCACGCGACGAGATAGCGCAGTGCGTCGCGCAGGCTCGTGGCACCCTTCGACGCCGACTGGACGCGGTCGTCGATGGCCGCCGCCATCAGGCCGCCGCGGGAGAACACCAGCCGGCCCGTTCTGAAGTCCTCGGCGTAGCGGGTCGAGGCCACCCGGCTCAGGTCCACGAGCGACAGCCGCGTCAGGAACGCGGGCGCGCTCGCCACGTTGGCGCGGAACCGGCGGTCCAGCATGCCGTCGCGAAATGCCGCGGGATCGGGTGTGCCGGCCGCCACCGCGACGATGGCCGCATATTGTCCGAAGCCCTCGGCAAACCAGATCGAGTCGAGCACCGGCGCCAGCTCCCATTGAAAGGGGAAGTAGCCATGGCCGTAGGCGCGCTTGGGCACCCAGGCGTGCGCGATGTGATGGGCGAAGTTGTAGAGCACACGCGCGTCGTCGGCGGCCGACGCCGTGGCGGTGAGACCCGTCGAGGCCGCCAGATAGTACGTGCTCGACCCCAGGTGCTCCATGCTCATGCCGTACGCGTGCGCTGGTGACAGCGGCGTGAGCAGTTCCTGGTGGATGGTGTAGTGCGCAAAGGGCACGGTGCCAAAGTAGTCGATGACGCGCGCGAAGGCGGCGGCGGCAAGGCGGCCCACGCGGTCGAGGTCCACGGCGCCCTCGGCGTAGCTCACGAGATAGAGCGGCACCGGCGTGGCGGTGAGCCGGCGCACCTCGGCACGCGGGCCCATCACGATCTGCCCATCGGCCAGCGCGTAGAAGTTCTCGGCCGTGGTGTCTACCGGCGCCGTCGTGACGGGCCAGCGGGGCGACAGGGTCGAGAAGACCCGCCATCCCGGCGGACCCTCGATGCGCAGGCGGACCGGCCGGCTCTCGAAGCCATCGACGAACGCGAACACCGAGTAGCCGAGCGCGCCGAGATAGCCGTCGCGCACACGCGACTGGTCGGACGCGGCGTGCACGTCGCGCTCCATGCGCCCCAGGTCCACGCGATAGGTGACGCGCGTCGTGCCGGCGTCGAGCCGCCACCGCGGGCCTTCTTCACGCGCTGGCGACGCCGTGCCTCCGGGGGCTGAGGTGGCCGTGACGTCGCTGATGAACGCGTCGTAGCGCTGCTCACCGTAGCCCATCGGGATCGCGCGCGGCATCACGAGCGATCGCGGCTGAGGCAGCGGGCTGGCCCACTCGAGACTGACCGTCGCTGACGCGCCGCCCGCGGCCGCGTAGTGGAACCGGTACGACACGGCGGAAGCCGCCGTCTGCGCCGCACCGGGACGCGCCGCCACAGCCGTCAGCAGCAGCACGGCCGCCAGGGTTCTGAGTCTCATGGCCCGCAGTGTAGGCCATGCCGGTTGCGTTGCGCCAACGTCCGCGCACCGATGGGCCGCGCCCCGGCCGTGGGATGGGGCCGGGCCGCGATTCGAGCGGGCGCCCGGGCGTGCCTGCCCACCGGCGTACACACGAAGAGCCGGTCCCGTCGCTGTTGACCGGGCCGGCTCTTCGGCGTGACGTGGGGCTGGTCTACTTGACCAGTGCGACGGTGAACGCCGCGCTCGAAGGGAACCCTGGGGTCAGGGATGTGACGGTCACCTGATAGGTCCCAACCGGATACGCGCTGCCGGTCGAGGTCTTGGTCTGGAGGTTGAAGTTCCAGGTGCCGCTCGAGTACCTGAACGAGCTCTGGCCCGAGTCGGTGTTGTTGATGGTCGGGTTCGGCAGCGGTCCCACCACCGTCACTTCGAACCGCGCCGCCGAGCTGTTGACCAGCGTGGTGCCGCTCGAGTACTTCCAACCGAGCGGGATCGAGCTACCCGCCTTGAACGTCTTGCCGGCTGGCGGTGGGATGTTCTGCACACCGACGAACGTGTAGAGCGGCTGCCGCACTGTGAGCGCGAACGTGTCACTCGCCGTGAGGCCACCGGCATCGGTGACGGTCACGGTGATGGTCGCCGTGCCGCTCTGATTGGCTGCGGGCGTCACGGTGACGGTGCGGTTGGCGCCGGAGCCGCCCAACACGATGTTCGTGGCGGGCACCAGCGTCGTGTTACTCGAGGCGCCTGACACGGTGACGCCGGTCAGACCATCGATGTCGCCGATCACGAACCCGAGCGCACCGGTATTGGCGTTGGCGTCAATTGAGCTGTCGGTGATGTCGGAGATGGTTGGCTGGTCGTTGACCGACGACACCGTGATCGCCACCGTCGCCACGCCGGAGTCAACCGTGCCGTCGTTGGCCCGGTAGGTGAACGAGACGGCGCCGTTGAAGTTCGCAACTGGCGTGTAGACAAACGAGCCGTTCGGGTTCAGCGCCAACGCGCCACTTGCCGGCGGGGTGACGAGCGTCGCGGTCAGCGGGTCGCCGTCCACATCCGAGGCACCGGCCAGCACGCCTGGCACTGCCACGGTCAGCGGCGTGTCCTCGGCCGTGGCGTAGCTGTGCCCCGTCGCCGTCGGCGCGTCGTTCACGGACGTGACCGTGATGGTGACCGTCGCAGTGTTGCTGTCGACCACGCCGTCGCTGGCCGCGAAGGTGAACGAGTCTGGCCCGTTGTAGTTCGCCGCTGGCGTGTAGGTCAGGCTCGGCGCGGTCCCACTCAGCACCCCGTGCGCCGGTGCAGTCACCACGCGGTAGGTGAGCGGGCCGGAGTCGATGTCCGTCGCCGCCACCACGACGGCTGTGGCGACGTCCTCGTTGGTCTGGACGTTCTGTCCGCTCGCCACCGGCGCGTCGTTCACGGCGTTCACGGTGATGTTGACCGCGACGACATTGCTCTCGACCGTGCCGTCGTGGACCTTGTAGGTGAAAGCGTCGGCGCCGTTGACATCGGCATTCGGCGTGTAGGCGAACGAACCGTCCGCGTTCAACGTCAGGGTGCCGTGTGTCGGAGCGCTGACGACGAGCGCCGACAGGGTGTCGCCGTCCACGTCCGAGTCGCCAGCCAGCACGCCCGGTGCGGGCACGGTCAACACAGTGTCCTCGGCCGTGGAGTAGGTGTCGCCTGCGGCCGTCGGCGCGTCGTTGACGGCGTTCACTGTGAGGTTCACCGTGGCGACGTCGGTGTCGACCGTGCCGTTGCTCGCTCTATAGGTGAACGAGTCGATGCCGTTGAAGTTGGCGGCCGGCACGTAGCTGAAGGCGCCGTCGGTGCCGAGCGTGACCGAGCCGTGGGCCGGCCCGGTGATGACCACTGCGCCGCCGATTGTGCTCACCGTATCGGGATCCGAGTCGTTGGCCAGCACGCCGGCAGTGGCGGTGACCGTCAACGCCGTGTCTTCATTGGTGGCGTAGGCGTCGTCGACCGCGTCGGGCGGGTCGTTGACTCCTACGATCGTCACCAGATTCGACGGATCGCTCTCGACTGCGTCGACCACCGGCGTCGCGGGGTCGTCCAGATACTTCGCAATTGCAAAGTAGGTGTACGACGCGCCGTTCACGAGTTCGTCGTCGTCGAACGCGGAGTAGTGGACCTGGCCGAGCACAGCGCTCAGTACCGCCACCTGGGTCCACACCTGTTGCGACTGTCCGGACGGCGTGAAGGTCAGGTCGGCGCCATCCACCCGATACACCGTGAACCTGTCGAGGTTGCCCTCGTTGGGTGCCGTGAACGAGACGTGGACGTCATGCAACGTGCCCGTCACGGTCACGGCGCAATCCACGCCAATCACACAGGCCGCAAACGTGTTCGGCGCCGCCTTGGCCAGGTCGGCGGCCGTGGTGGCGTCGAGCTCGCCGGAGGGGTTGTTCGGGTCGCCGTCGAACAAGTCGCCGCCGCCGAGGTCGCCCTTGCCGAGGTCGCCCTTACCAAGGTCGCCCTTGCCGAGGTCGCCCTTGCCAAGGTCGCCCTTGCCGAGATCGCCTTTGCCGAGGTCGCCTTTGCCGAGGTCGCCCTTGCCAAGGTCGCCCTTACCGAGATCGCCCTTGCCGGAATCCAGTGACAGCGGTCCGACAAGGAGCGCGCCCGTGCCCGGGTCCACGAAGAGGCCCCCGACGTTCCGGCGGCTGCCGACCTGATTCAGCCGCAGGTTGGTCCAATCGTCGGAGCCGTCGAGCGACGGGAATACTGGCGGTCCGTCGAGCCGGCCATTGAAGTTGACGTCGAGGCTGCCGGGAAATCCGGCCACGCCATCGGCGTCCCAGTCAATGAGGCCTGCACTCGTACGTGCGTCGATGCGCACCATCGGCACGTCGGTCGGCAGCACGGCCGAACCGTTGCAGTGACGCTGGGCGGGCAAACGGCGGCCGGCGAGGTAGCTCGTGTCGAGCGGCGCGTACCACCCTGTGCGATAGAGCTGGTCCTGTACCGCCGACAGCGTCAGATTCGTCTCGTCCACCGTCGTCCCGATTCCCGGTGAGAAGTCGAGATGCGGCGTGCCCGAGTCATCCAACAGGCCGCGCAGCTGATACATGTAGTTCATCACGCTGAAGTAAGTTGGCTTGCAGTTCTGCTCGAGCGGCTCGCCGCCGTGCCGGCGCTCGGCGTTGTGCCCGAACTCGTGCATCAACGTGGAGGCCTGCATGAAGGGCGTGCCGACCGGCCTGGCGTCGAGGTCGTTGAAACCACCCAAGGTCACCAGGATGTCCGAGCCGGGGAAGTCCGCGATGCCGGTGTTGGTGCGCGGCTTGTGGAACGCAGGGTTGTCCACGCCGGCGGGCGCGCACGATCCGTTCACGTCGTCGGCCGGTACTCCGCCAACCAGGCACGCCTGTTCGGATTCCGGCAGGCCAATGGCGTGCGCGAAGAACGCGTAGTGGAAGATGTTCGCGCGGTTGCGCTCGAAGCGCCGCTCGCAGGCGGAGCCCGGTGCGTCACATGGGTCGGGCTGTCCGGGCACGGGCGCGGGAGGATTCAGCACCTCGTCGCGGATGAACCGGAACCCCGACTTCCAACCAACCGTACCGGGATACTGCGAAAATTGGCACACCCACGGCGCGTCGGTGACGCCAGGCACGCACTGAGTGACCGATTCGTTCAGCACATCGCCGCCGCGCGCCAGAGGGCGCGGCACGAGGTACGCCTCGGCGTTCTTGGACAGATCGTCGAGGTCGCCGGCCGGATAGCCCGGGCCCACGTCGAAGTGCAGGTTGATCCGGCCCGTGGGCGCAGTGGCGAAGGCGTCGCCCATGAGCTTCAGCGCCTGGTGGCCCGGCCGGTGTGAGTGGCCCGGCCTCACGACGCCGCCGTACGACATCGGGTCGGGCACGCCGTCACTATCGATGTCGTTGGTCTGCATGTAGCCGAGCTCGACGAACACGTCCTTCACGTCCTTGTGCGCGCCCATCGCCGCGAGATTCGGCAGCTGTCGTCCGAACGGGTCGTAGAGGGGTGCGGTCGACTCCTCCCAGACGTCGAGCAGGCCGTCCTCGTCGGTGTCCTGCACGGTCGTCCGATACACCACCGCGGCCCAGTTGAGACAGTCGAAGCTGTTGAAGCCCTGGTGGTCCACCGACGTGGTGGCCTGCGACATCCCGGCCGGCGACGTCGAGGTCACGTCGAAGGTGGGGTTGTCCCACTGGCCGCCGAGTGCTGAGGTGAACGGGTTGGCGGCGATCGCCGCGCCGTTGTAGTAGAGAATCTCGGGCTTGTTCGCCTGGCCGCTCCCGACGATGTGGGTGAGCTTGGCCGACTCGCCCGACGACTGGTAGAAGCCCTTCAGCGTCTGCGACATGCTCTCGTTGGCCTGGTTCATCGTGTAGCCGCCGTCGTAGAGCACGATAGCGCTCAGCGAGAGCGCCGGATCGCGGTAGACGACGACCAGGCTCGCGCCGAGCGGTTCGATCCCGTTGCTTGTAGGCACCGTCACCGAGTGGAGGCCGTTCACCACGGTCTTGCCGTTGCCCGCCGGAGCGGACGGAGCGACGTCGAAGTAGCGCAGCACGTCGGCACGGTAGGTGTAGTTCAGCTTCGCCCCGTTCGCCCCGCCGGTGCCGCCGCCACTAGCGGAACACGTGGGGGAGCCCGTGCCCAGCTGCTTGCCGTGCACGCCCTCGACGCCACTCAGGGGGTAGCCTCGAAACGTCACGCCTGCGGCACCAGCATCCAGGCCTGCGGTGTTACTGGCGACGACCTGCCAGTACAGATACGCGGCCACGATGTCGGTGTCGGGATTCGTCGGTACTCCTGAGATCGCGATCTGGCCCTGCCCGGTGGTGTTCAGACCAATGCCGCCGACGACGTAGTCGCCCGTCAGGAAGTAGTTCTTGAAGAAACCGAGCGCATCGGCTTGGGCGCTGGTGCCAACGGCGCCCGGACACATCACCAGTGCGCCAATGGCCACTGCAAGGAGGAGTCGTCTCATCGTGCGTTGTCCGTTCCAGTCCGCGGGGTTGGGGAGTGAGGTCGCGGCGCCGTCTGAGCGCGCGAACAGCCAGCGAGAAGTATCGCCCAATCGAGGCGCGCCTTGTCGTGTTTTTGCGAAGTCTGGATGGGCCCAAACTTCGTGGCAATCGTGCGAAGAAGCGCCGGGCCCAGCGGGCACCGCGCGAGGAGCGATGACCATGCCGCGCCAGGCCTGAGACTCCGGCCAGGGCTAGCGGCGATCGACGACGACGCGCCCGTCCTTCATCACCCAGCGCACGCCGGTGAAGAGCGCGTCAATGGAGGCCGTGGGATCGCCCTGCACGGCCACGAGATCCGCCAGATAGCCCGGGGCGATGCGCCCGAGGCGATCCTGCACGCCCAGCAGTTCGGCCGCCGTCGTGGTAGCGGTCGCGAGCGCCTGAACCGGTGTCATCCCGGCCTTGACGAACCAGCCGAGCTCGCGCGTGTTCTGGCCGAACATCGTGTAGACGGCATCCGATCCCATCGCCAGCCGCACCCCGAGCGCGACGGCCTTGCGGACCGACGCCTGATTGCGTTCGATGTAGCCGCGCAGGGCCGCCTCCGACCCAGGCGCGAAGCCGTACTCCGCCTGGGCGTCCACGTAGTAGCGGTTGTGGTCCACGGTGGGCACCCACACCGTGCCCCGCGCTTTCATGGCCCCCAGCGTGGCCTCGTCCACATCGGCGCCGTGCTCCACCGAGTCGGCCCCCGCTCGTACCGCATCGGCCACACCGGTCGGGCCGTAGGAGTGAATCGCCACTTTCTTGCCAAGGGCGTGCGCGGCGTCCACGACGGCCTTCATCTCGTCGAAGGTCACCGTCTGAGTGCCATCGACCACCTCGAAGCCGCCGCGCGAACCGAACACCTTGATCCAGTCCACGCCGGCCTTCACCCGCTC
>JANORI010000931.1:0-7678 GCA_031415235.1 Acidobacteriota bacterium
TGCAACGCGCCGTCGGCGTGTTCAAGACCATCGTGGCAGGTGCCCCGAGCACCTCCAGACAGCAGGGGCGCTAGTCGTGTCGACCATCCAGGAGGAATCAGTCATGGCGCTCTCGCGACGCACGTTCGTCCACACGATGGGGGCCGGCGCCGCCGGCCTCTGGGTCGGCTCGCGTGGCCGCGAAGGCTCGCTCTTTGGCGGAGAGCCCCTGCTCGCGCAGGGCGCGCGACCGTTGATGATCCTGTCGAGCAACGAGAATCCGCTCGGCTGCCATCCCGAAGTGCTGTCTGCCGTGCGCGGCGCCCTGAGCGAAGCGGGGCGCTATGCCTTTGCCACAGCGGAAGAAGTGACCGCGCTCGTGGCGAAGAAGCACAACGTCAGACCTGAGAACGTCCTGCTCGGATGCGGGTCCACGCAGTTGCTGCGAACCTGCACCCACGTCTTCACCTCCGCGACCGCGGGTCTCGTCGCGGCGACTCCCGCGTACGAGGAATGCGCCTCCTACGCCGCCCTCATGGGGCGCCCGGTCACTGGCGTGAAGCTCACCTCAGACCTGACGATGGATCTGGACGCGCTGCAGAAGGCCGCGATCGGTTCCGGCCTGGTGTTCTTCTGCAATCCGAACAACCCGGTCGCCACGGCCGTGACCGGCGCGGACACCAGAACCTACCTGACGGCGCTGATGAAGCAGTCGCCCAACACCACCGTGCTCGTCGATGAGGCCTACTTCGAGTACGGCACGATGGCCGGCTACGAGACGATGATTCCGCTTGCGACCCAGAATCCGAGGGTCGTCGTGACTCGCACGTTCTCGAAGTGCTTCGGGATGGCGGGCATTCGCATCGGCTACGCGATTGCCCACAAGGACACGATCGCCAAGCTGGACGCGTGGGACAGCATCGACGCCATCAGCATCATGGCGCTCCTGGGCGCCAAGGCTGCGTTGCAAGTGCCCGACCAGTGGGTGAAGGCCGAGCAGCGGCGCAACGCCGAGGCGCGCGCATTCACCCAGACGTGGTTCGCAGGTCGTGGCTACGCGCCGACCGATTCGCAGACCAACTTCATGTTCATCGACATCAAGCGGCCGTCGAAGGAATTCCGAGAGGCGTGCGCCCGAGACGGCGTGCTCATCGGGCGCGACTTCCCGCCGTACGAGAAGACGCACGCGCGCATCTCGGTGGGCACGCTGGCCGAAATGCAGAAGGCCGTGCAGGTGTTCGACAAGGTGCTCGCGAAGACGGCCAAGGCGGCGGCTGCCTGACTGCCGGCAGAGGGGACCCGGTTTCTTTTCGGAGGGGCGACACAGCATGGAAATCGATCGTCGAGCGTTCATTGCCAGCATCGGTGGATTGGCGGTCGTCGAGGCCATGGACTCCGAGACCAAGGCCGAGGCACTCGAGCACTACATGGTGGAGAAGCTCGACGCGGAGGCCACGAGCGGTCTGACGCTGGTCGAGGAGCAGATCGTGCCGTCGGCGGCCGACGCCACCGTGCGGCGCGGCGTCGGAAGTCTCTTTGCGCCGCAGGGTCCGGCCGACCACCGCCGGATGCCGGCGCTGGCGACCATGTCAGCCAAACCCACCCTGCTCGAGTTCTACGAGAAGCGCTTTGCTCCGGCGAACCACGTGTTGCAAAGTGCCACTCGTGCGCTGAAGACCGGCATGGGTGAAGAGATCGTGATGGCGTGCCTGCTGCACGACGTGGTGCAGAATCTGGTCAAAGTCGATCACGGCTGGTGGGGCGCGCAACTGGTCGAGCCATACGTGTCCGAGAAAGTCACCTGGGCCATCAAGTACCACCAGGCGCTGCGCTTCTATCCCGATGCGGCGCACGGCTACGAGTATCCCGAACTCTACACCCGCATCTACGGCAAAGACTACGAGCCGCAGCCGCACATCAAGGCGGCCTACGAGTTCGCGCGCAATCACAAGTGGTACTTCGAAGCGCGCATGGTGACGGTGAACGACCTCTACGCGTTCGACGCGAACGCGAAGGTATCAATCGAGCCGTTCATCGACATCATGGGCCGGCAGTTCAAGCAGCCGAAGGAAGGGCTGGGGAACGACAACAGCCCTACGGCGCACATGTGGCGCACGATGATGTTCCCGGACAACCCGCTGTAGCTCTCTTCGCCGTCCGCGGGGCGGGGGTGTCAACGCTGCAAGTGGGAACTGACGCACCACGAACACACCTGCTGCGTCGACACCCCCGCCCCGCCGACGGCGAGCGTTAGCGCCCACCACACCACGCAGCCGGCCTACACTAGATGGGTGGCTTCCCGTCTGTACCAACCCGACTTATGAATGCCCCCCGCGCGGTCCCCCTGCTAGCCGCCGCCGCGGCGCTGTGGCTCTCTGCCGCTGCCCTGCATGCGCAGCGCAGCGATGCGTTTGCCGAGTCGCGCTACCATCCTGCCCTCCGCTACAGCCGGACGGCGCCGTCAAACGACGTGTCGGCGCTCAACGAGAAGCTCGAACGGGGCGAGGTCACGCTGGCGTTCGAGGCCGGCGGGCGCGGCTACCTGAAATCCGTGCTGGACGCCTTCGGCATCTCGCCCACGTCGCAGGCGCTCGTGTATTCGCAGACGAGCCTGCAGGCGTCGCACATCTCCGCGGCCAATCCGCGCGCCATCTACTTCAACGACGACGTGGCCGTGGCCTGGATTCGCGGCGCGCCGCTCATCGAGATTGCGGCGCAGGATGCGCGCCTGGGCACGGTGTTCTACCAACTCGGGCAGACCGACGGACCGGCCCCCCGTCTCAACCGCAGCGAGACGTGCCTGTCGTGCCATCTGTCGTGGGATACCCGCGCCGTGCCCGGCACATTCGTGATGTCCACGTTCCCGCGCAAGAGCGACCGAGACTACGCCAACGGCGGCATCAGCGATCACCGCGAGCCGCTCGAACGGCGATGGGGCGGCTGGTACGTCACGGGCGCGAAGGTGCCGCCGCGGCACATGGGCAACGTGCCGCTCATCGGGCCGCACGCTGTGGGGCCCGAGAAGATGGCGCCGCCGCCGGTCTTCGCGACCATGGCCGACGCCCAGGCGATGCGGGACCTCGGCGGGTACCTGACGCCGCATTCGGATATCGCGGCGCTGCTCCTGTTCGAGCACCAGTTGCATGCGATGAACCTGATGACGCGGGCCGCCTGGGAGCATCGCCTGGTTGCGGGACCTGAGGCCGACGGCCTCGTGCCCGTGAACGCCGACCCGGCGTTGACGCCGCGCGTGCGCGAGGCGGTCGACGAACTGGCCGACTATCTGCTGTTCGTGGACGAAGTGCCGCTCGGCGCCATCACAGGGGCATCGGGATTCACCGAGTGGTTCTCGGCGCAGGGTCCGAAGGACCCGGCTGGGCGATCGCTGCGGCAGTTGCAGCTGACGGATCGCCTGATGAGGTATCCCCTCAGTTACACGATCTACTCGCGGGCGTTCGAGAGCATGCCGCCCGCGGTGCGCCACGCAACCTACCAGCGCCTGGGCCAGGTCCTGGCGGCTGGGAAGCTGGAACCGAAGTACGCGCACCTCACGCCGGCCGACCGCCGCGCCATGCTCGAGATCCTGCGCGCGACCAAGACCGACCTGCCGTCGGCGTTTGCGCCTACTGCGGCAGATCGCTGAGGGGCCGTACGGCACACGAGCCGCACGGCAGGTGCGGCTCGTCTACCGTTGATGGCCCGCCGGCCGATGCACAGCTACGCGATCATGACGCGCCGCACGTGCTGCGAGTTGTGCTCGAGGAACGACTTCTTGTTCTCCAGGTCCTTCTCGGTCGGCTGCACCTCGCCGTTGCTGTCAGTGGCTCGCGACACGATCGTGTGCTCACCGGGCGTGACGCCCTTCCAGTCGTAGTGGAAGAGCTTCCACGAGTACTTGGTGTTCTGCTTGTCCATCGTGGCCGGCTGCCACGGACCGTCGTCGACCTTCACCTCGACCGACTTGATCGGCGTGCCGTCGTTCAGGATGACGCCGACGACCTTGTGGGCGGCGGCCTCCTTCGTGATGCGCGCCACGAACGACTTCAGGCGCATCGTGGTGACGGCGGTTTCCATCCACTTCATCTCGCCGTTGATCATCTGGCCGCGCACCGTGCGGTACCAGCGCGACTGGTACTTGCCCATGTACGGGTCGACCTGCACCTGGATTTCCGAGAGCCACTTCACGTTGCCCACGCCGTAGTAGCCGGGCACGATGAGGCGCAGCGGGAAGCCCTGGTGGCGGGTGAGCGGTTCGTCGTTGTAGGCGTAGGCCACGAGCGGCTCGGCCGACAGCGCCTTGTCGCGCGGCAGGCTGCGACCGAACTGCTGGTCGAGGCTGTACTTCTGCGTGCGCCATTCGACTTCTTCCACGCCGTGGTCGGCGCCCAGGAAGACGAACTCGCGGGCCTCGGCCTTCACGCCCACGGCCTTCATGAGAGCCGCCAGCGGCACGCCCGTCCACTTGCCGTTGCTGGCCAGGCCCTGCACCGGCGCCCGGTTGCCGGAGCACTCGAAGCCGAACATCACGTCGCCCTTGGGCATCTTCTTCAGCTCGTCGATCGTGAAGCTCGTCGGCGCGTTGACGAGGCCGCCGACATACAGCTTGAACGCGGCGGCATCGAGCACCGGGTGGCCGTAGTGCTGGGTGGTGAAGAACTGATCCTTGGGCGTGACAAACGACTCGAGCGTGCGCGAGTCGTACATCCGGCGGTCGGGCGCCGGGTTGGCGTTGAAGGTCTCGGGGAAGTCGAGGAACGGCACGACCGTGGCGCCCTGCGCCAGTGCCGGCAGCACCCAGTCGGGCACGCCCATGATGCCGAGGCCCGCGGCCGCCAGGCCCGTGCGCAGGATGTTCCGCCGTGTGTGCTGTTCGCTCATATATCAGTTCCTTTCGAGGGCCGTATGCGCTGCCCGAATCGCGCCCATCACAGTAGCGCGGCGACGCGCCGCACGGCAAGCCGAATCGGGCCGGGACGCCCGGTCGGACACACGGCCACGGCGGCCTGCACGAGCGATTCGAGCGTGCAGTAGACGGCCCCGATCCAGACGGGGGGATTCGTGGTGGTCAGCCCAAACCACGGCTCGACCGTGAAGTACCGCCAGCCGGCGAGCGACGTGCCATACCACTCGATGGCGAGGGCGAAAACGAACAGCGTGGCGCACAGCCGAGGATTCGCGCTCAGACGCACGTAGGCGACAAACGCGATGAACCACGCCGCGCCGAACGTGTCGAAGCCGTGCCACGCCGCGTAGGTCACGTAGGCGCCAAAGAGCGTGACGACCGCTGCCGGCAGCCAGACCGGCGCCGCGCGGCTCATGCGCGAGGCGGCGGCGTAGACGACGGCGTGTCCGGGTGGGATGAAGAGCGGCAGGTTGAGGAGCCGGTACTCGTAGAGGCCCCACACGTCCTTCAGAAACAACTCGCCGAGGGTGGCAAGAGCCACGCACGCGGTCAGCTCGCGTCGCTCGCGCGCCGTGGCGTGCCACATGATCCACCCGAGTACGCCCCAGGTGGCCGCCGACACCAGCGGTGGTGCCCACCAGGCGCCGCGGGCGTCAAGGGCAATGCCCACAGCGAGGGTGACAAGCACCGTGGGCACCACGGGCCAGGGCGTGGCTGGGGCCCACGGCGCGGATTCGGTCGTTGCCGCTGATGGCATTCGCTCGTCAATTATACGGAGCTTCCCCCGCGGTGCGCTCGGTCCCTGCTGCGGCGTGATGACCACGTTCGTGAAGCGCGCCTCGGTGCCCGCGCCCACTCAGAGGCCGACCGCGCCGGGTGCGACGGCATGCTCGAGGTCATCGACCAGCAGCACCGGTCGCCTGACCCGTCCAAAGCGCATCTGGTTGAATTCGGACGGCGCTGGGACGATGACGTCGACCTTCAGGCCGGAGCGGGGCTGGATGATGTTGAACATCGAGTGCCGGTAAACTGCATCTCGAGCCGCATCGGAGCTGACGTAGAAGTCCTCTTCCGGGAATTGTCGACAGAACTCCTCCACGGTGCTGGCTGACAGGTCCACCACGATGTCGATATCGTTGGTGAACCGTGGCTCACCGTAAAAAATGGTCACCGTCGAACCCGTCACGAAGTACCGGATGCCGAGGCGTTCGAGCGCCGAGACGACGAAGCGCAGCAGCTCAGACGGTTCCATGAGACAGTCTCCGCGCCGCCTCCCGCTCGATGTCGCGCTCGTTCCATTCGGGGTGTTCGGACTGTAAATGGACCAGCAGCATTCGCCGTGCGCTGCTGAACAGGCGACTGGCGATCGCGAGCCGCTCGGCGCCCGTCTTCTGACGAAGCACCACCGCCATGTCTTCGCTGACGACTTCGATATGAGCGTCCAAGGCCGACCGCAATCATACCGTTGCGGTCTTTCCGACGACGCCGAGCAGGCGGAGGCTCTGGCGGTTGTAACGGGAGCCCCGTTACAAATGGAGGCGACAGCCGCTGTCGTCAGGGTCAAGCCCTCCCGGACTGACCGGGCTGCGGCCACGTCGTGTGCGTCCGCGTCATCGCATTCAGGATCGTGAGCCGCTTGCGCACACCGGCGACGAGCGCGACCTTCTTGGGCTTAAGACGCTGCCAAGAGGGGGCCGATCCGGGTGGGAAGCGCGACGGCGGCGGGAGTGCCGTGGGAGGCCCGCGCATCTCTGCGGACCCTTCTCTGCACCTTGTCCGGTCAGTTGGCGTCCCAGACTTTCACGAGTTGGAACCAGATGGCGGGCTGGCTCAGGGCAGTCGACGGATTTAGGCGAGCCGCTTGACCCGGAGTCAGGCGTCGACGTCGGGGGCACTGGTAGCGCTGAGGTGGCGGCGGTAGTCCATCCGGTCGTGCAGGACGCGAACGACCAGCACGCGGGAGTCGTCGGCCTCGAAGAAGATGCAGTGACGGCCGCTCGTGGCCATCTGGATGCCGGGCCTGAGGTCGTGTCGGGCGCGCGCAACGACCGTGCCTTGGACCAAGCCTTTCAGCGTGTCACGAACGGCGCTCATGTACGTCGTCGTCTGTTCCTGTCCCCAGATACGAGTGGAGTACCGACGAATCGAGTCGAGATCCGCTCGCGCGATCTCGGTGAGGACCAAGCGTTTCACAGGCGGGCGAACAGCGCGTCGATTTCGTCTTCGGTCTCTAGCTGAATCACGCGTCCGGCTACGACGTCTTCGTAGCCGCGGTCAAGCGCGTCCTTGAGCCGATCGCGCTTCAGCGCCGTGACCTCGTCGCGCACCTTCATGAGACGAAGGGCGTCAGCGATTACTTCGTCCTCGGTGCTGTAGTGGCCTTCCGCAACCTTCCGGCGGACGAGAGCTTCAAGGCTCTTGGGAATCGCGACTTCCACGGTGCGGCCCTCCCATGGTCTCGAGGCGGCCAACCCGCGATGGCTGCCTCGTTATTCTACGGATCCTGACGCGACATTATGGACCAGCTGACGGCCGCCAGCACCAGTCCGGCCGCCGGTGCGACCGCGGGGCTTGACTCGCCCGCGCTCCAGCCCGCTGGGCGAGCCTGAGATGCCGTCGTTTCCGTAAGTAGTTACGTGCTAATGGCTTGCTGGAAGTTGGCGTCCCCGACGGGAAGCGCCCACGGTGGACAAGCTGCCGATCCCGACGGCCCACGACTCGGTGGCTGGCTGGAAGCGGCGTGATTGGGCGATGCCAGGATTGTCTCGGTATAATCCCCGCGTCCAGCCCGACCGG
>JANORI010000932.1:0-3243 GCA_031415235.1 Acidobacteriota bacterium
CATGACGGCCCGGCCCGGTGCCGCGCACTTCCTGCGCGATGCCGCGGGATGGACACAGGCCTGGGGCCTTGCCATCGACGGCTCGACCGACTGGCTGGCCGACGACGTCACCCTGGCGAGCGATTCGCGCGCGCGCCGCACCGGCCTGCTGGGGCGCGACGCCTTGCCGGCAGGGCATGCTCTCGTACTGGCGCCGTGTCAGGGCATCCACACGTTCGGGATGCGTTTTCCCATCGACGTCGTGGGCGTGGCCCGCGACGGCCGCGTCATCAAGATCGTCGGCTCGCTCCCGCCGAGACGGGTGGCACTGGCGTGGCGGGCCTTTGCGATCGTCGAGTTGCCCGCGGGCAGGTGCCTGGACGCGGGCCTTACTGTGGGGACCGTGTTGCGGCCGTCGCGACTCACACGGATTGGCGGCCGTCCTTTCCCTTCGTGGGGCAAACTTTAGTCAGCCCCTGGCACGTTTTTCGCCTTCGTCTCAGCGGGTAAAATTTCCACTGCGTCAAAGTGTGAATGCGACTGGAAGATCTCAGGGATAATGGCGGCGTGCTGATGCTCTCGCGGTGTTTCCGCAGGGGCCAACTCAAGGGTGCAGAGCACGCCGCCGTGGCGTCACTGCGTATCGTCAACCAGGCCACGCAATCGCGGCTTCGGCCGCGAGCACGTGTGGTCTGACACGTCAGGAATGTGGAGATCCGACATGATGAACTTGCTTCGAAGGCTGGCGGTCGAGGACTCGGGTCAGGACATCATCGAGTACGCGCTGCTCGCTGCGGGCATTGCGACGATCATGATTCCAATCGTCCCGATTGTTGGACAGACCCTCGTGACCTTGTACACGAACATCAATGGCAAGGTCGGATCGATCGCACCGTAGTTGGTCACCATGTCCGCTGACGCTTTCATGTGAGGTCGCGCTAGATGTCCCCGGGCGGTATTCGAGATTCGGCGCGATGGGTAGTCCAACACGTGAGGCTGCTCGTCAAGGACGACCGAGGCCAGGATCTCATCGAGTACGCGTTGCTGACCGCGGCCATCGGGCTGGCCGGTGCGGCCACGTGGCCGATTATCGTCAATACGATCGGCACGACGTACCGGGCACTCGACACCAACACCCAGGGTCTCTGGGAGCCTCCGCCACCTAGCGGAGGAGGGTGACGCTCTTTGACCAGGGCGCGCTCGCGAGCGCCGTGGTCGCGTGCCTTATCGACATCCGCACCGCGCGGATTCCGAACGTCCTGACACTCACGAGTCTGGTGGTCGCCGTGGCCGCCCATGCGGCCGCACCAACAGGACATGGCCTGCTTGCGGCGCTCGTCGGCGCCGTCACGGGCTTGGCAATCTTTTTTCCCGTGTTCGCTCTCGGGGGTCTGGGCGCCGGCGACGTAAAACTGATGGCGGCGCTCGGTGCGTGGGTGGGGTGGTCGCCCGTGGTGTGGACGGCGTTGTATACGGCAGTGGCCGGCGGAGTGCTGGCGCTCGGATGGGGCTACGCGCATGGCTACCTGCGACACGCATTCCGAAACCTCCGCTCGCTGGCCACGTTCTGGCTGATCGAGGGCGTGCGGCCGATGCCGCCGCTGACATTGGACGAGGGTCGAGGACCCCGGCTGCCGTACGCCGTGCCGATTCTCGCAGGCGTAGCGTTGACGATATGGCGCCATTGACGACACGGGTCACGACGCGTGGCTGGGCGAGCGAACGCGGCGCCGAGCTCATCGAAATGGCTATCGCCATGCCGCTGCTGCTCCTCGTCGTGCTGGGCATCGTGGACTTCGGTTTCCTCTTCCAGCGCTATCTGGTGCTGACCAATGCCGCCATGGAGGGTGCGCGGGTGGCCGTGCTACCGGGTTATTCGATGGCCGACGCGCAAAACCGCGCCACCACCTACGCGCAGACGGGTGGCGTGCTCGGAGCCGTGACGGCTCTGGCCGCGCCGATCTCGCTCCCAGGCGCCGGCGGGGGCTCGTGGCCCGGCGTCCGCGTGACCGTGACGCACGTCTACAGTTACTCGTACATCGGTCCCATCGCGGGGATGTTCGGTGGGTCGTTCAGTTCCGTCACGTTGACCGCGCAGTCCACCGTGCGCCGTCAGTTGGGCTCGTGAGCATCTCGAGGCCGGTTGCATGAACCGCAGTACCCGCACGCTCGTCGTATTCGTCCTCTCCTTGGCCGTGGCCGGCATCGCCAGCGCGCTGGTCTATCAAGCCGCGCAGAATGCCCCGGCGGCGGTCGCCGAGGTGCGCAGCTACCCGGTGGCTGTGGCAGCCCGCGCGCTGCCGGTGGGTGCCAAGCTCGGACTCGAAGACGTCAGGCTCATCGCGTGGCCGGCCGCCAGCCCCATCACTGGCAGCGTGAGCCGCCTCGAAGACGCGGTGAACCGTGGCCTGCTCGCCTCGGTCGTCGAGAACGAACCCCTCACGGCTGCCAAACTGGCGAGCGCCGAGTCGGGCGCCGGCCTGCCGCCGATGATCACCGCCGGCATGCGTGCCATCTCAGTGAAGGTCGACGACGTGGTGGGCGTGGCCGGCTTTGCTGTGCCGGGCGCCCACGTGGACGTCGTCGTCACCATCAACCAACGCGACGAGAGCGTGGCGCGGGTCGTGGTCAGCAACGTGCAAGTGCTCGCGTCGGGCACTCGTGCCGACCAGGGCCAACAGCAGGACGGCAAGGTGGCGCCGAGTACGGTCGTGACGCTGCTCGTCACGCCGGCCGACGCGGAACGCATCTCGCTGGCCTCATCGATCGGCCGCATCATGCTCACGCTGCGGCACCCGCTTGACCAGAGCACGACCGACACCATCGGCACCCGCGTCGCGTCGTTGCTCGGCAGGCCCGAGCCTGCGCCGCCGGCAGCCGCGCGTGCCGCCGTGGCGCGCGCCCCGCGGCCGCCAGCCCCGGAGCCCGTGGCACCTCCCCCGCCGCCCTATACCGTCGAAACCATTCGTGCCGCCAAACGTACTGCGGAGGTCGTGAAGTGAAGACCCTGATGTCCCTGACCGGTGCCGCCGCAACCTGCGTGCTGCTCTGGAACGTGCCGACAAGCGCGCAGTCCGCGCCGGCGGGCTTTACGGAACTGCCCGAGCGCGTGCTGCTTACGGCGGGCCGCTCGACCGTGCTTACGACGGAGTTCGACATCACCCGCCTGGCGATCACGAATCCGGCGATCGCCGACGCCGTGGTGGTGAAACCGCGCGAGGTGCTCGTGGACGGCAAGGGAGCCGGCACCGTCAGCCTCATCGT
>JANORI010000933.1:0-4189 GCA_031415235.1 Acidobacteriota bacterium
CGCCGCCTGGTTCATGTAGGCCGGGCCGGTCAGGTTGCCGCGCGAGAACACGAAGAGGTGCTTCTTGGAGTTCACGGCCACGCCGGCGATCTCGCCGAAGTGCACGTCGTTGGGCATGGTCAGCGGATTGGGCACCGACTCAAAGGGCAGTTCCGGCACCGTCTGCTGCTGCGTGGACACCGGCGCAAGCGCCAGTGCGGCTAGTACCACCGTCACGAAAACACGTCTCACCCGTCACCTCCGGAAAATGGATGCCCCTGCTCCAGGCGTGCACGGGCGCGGGGCGATATTAGCCAGCATTCCGGCGGGACGCAAGGCGGTGTCGAAACGCGGAGGCCGGGGGGCCGGGAACCGGCTAGAACCGGTCGGCCCGAGCGCGCCCCCAGGCCTCGGCGAGCGGCCCGCTGACCTGCGCCTCGAGCAGGCTGCCGGGCTCGGTGATCGGGTAGATCTCGTGGTAGCTGCGCACCTCGCCAGACCCCACGCGCTTCATCACGTACCACGGCTTGAGTTCGGCGGGCGTGTCCAGCCCGGTGGCACCGAGCACGTCCAGGAAGCTCTTCACCGTGTCTTTGTGATACCGCGCGACCCGCACCGACTTGTCGTCCACCACCAGGCCGCGCACCAGGCCGGGGTCCTGCGTGGCCACGCCGGCCGGGCACTGGTTGGTGTTGCAGCGCAGGGCCTGGATGCAGCCGAGCGCAAACATCATGGCGCGCGCGGCATTGCAGGTGTCGGCGCCGAGCGCGACCTTGGTGGCAATCTGGAACCCGGTATTCACCTTGCCCGACGCAATCACGCGGATGTGCTCGCGGACGCCCGCGCCGACCAGCGCGTTATGGACGAACGACAGGCCCTCGTTGAGCGGCGTGCCCACCGAATCCGAGAACTCGAGCGGCGCGGCGCCGGTGCCGCCTTCCCCGCCGTCCACGGTGATGAAGTCGGGCAGCACCCCAGTCTCGAGCATGGCCTTGACCACGCCCAGGAACTCGTGGCGCTTGCCCACGCACAACTTGAAGCCCACCGGCTTTCCGCCTGAGGCCACACGCAACTGCGCGACAAACTGCAGCAGCCCGACAGGCGAGGAGAACGTCGTATGGGCGGCCGGCGAGATCACGTCCTGTCCCGGTACGACGCCACGAATGGCGACGATCTCGGGCGTGAGCTTTGCCGCCGGCAGAATGCCGCCGTGCCCGGGCTTGGCGCCTTGCGAGAGCTTCACTTCGATCATCTTTACGGTGGGCAGCGTGGCGCGCGTCGTGAACTCGTCGAGGGAAAAGCGCCCATCGGGCGTGCGGCAGCTGAAGTAGCCGGTGCCGATCTGCCAGATCAAATCCCCGCCGGGCTCGAGGTGATACGGGCTCAGCCCGCCCTCGCCGGTATTGTGGGCGAATCCGCCCAGGCGCGCGCCGGTGTTCAGGGCCAGCACCGCGTTCTTGCTGAGCGACCCGTAGCTCATGGCCGACACGTTCAGCACGGATCCGGAATAGGGCTGGGTGCAGGACGGGCCGCCAAAGGTCACGCGGCTCACGGCGGGGTCGGGATGCACCGGCGCCAGCGAGTGATTGATCCACTCGTAGCCCACGGCATAGACGTCGCGCTGCGTGCCAAAGGGCAGCGTGTCGAGTTCGCCCTTGGCGCGCTGATAGACCACCGATCGGTCGTTGCGGCTGAACGGCTTGCCGTCGCCGTTGGACTCGACGAAGTACTGGTTGATCTCGGGCCGCAGCATCTCGAGGAAGTAGCGGCCGTGGCCGATGAGGGGGAAGTTCCGGCGGATGGCCTGCCGGGTCTGCAGCAGGTCGGCGACGCCGCGGGCAATGAGCGGCAGCACGATCGCGAGCGCCCACCACGCCTGCGGCCAGACGGCCGACGCCGCGGCCACCACGGCGAGCGCGGCCGCTGAGGCCGCCAGAAACACTGCACCCATGCCTGGGCTTCGGCGGCGCGGGTGAAATCTTGAGACACTTGACCTACAATTGCGCACTATGTCCCGAATCCTCGTCGTCGCGCTGCTCCTCGCCGTCGTTGCCCCCGGCCCCTCGCTTCGAGCACAGACCGGCACCGTGACGTTGCGCGCGCCGCTGATGCTCGACGGCCGAGGCGGCTCGCGACCCGACGTGATGGTGTCGGTGAGCGGCGGTCGCATCACCGCTGTGGCCAACGCCACCGGGGCGGCCACCTACGATCTGTCGGGCCTCACGCTGCTGCCCGGCTTCATCGACACGCACGTGCACATCGGCTGGCATTTCGACGCCAACGATCGCTATGCCACCGGCCCGGAGCCGGCGGATCAGGCGGTGCTCTATGCCGCCGAGAACGCCTGGGTCACGATGATGGCGGGCTTCACCACCGTCCAGAGTGTGGGGTCGGCCTCGGACAAGGCGCTTCGCGACGCGATTGCCCGCGGTGTGCTGCCAGGGCCGCGGGTGCTCAGCTCGCTTGGCCAGGTCGCCAACCCGAAGCTGACGCCAGACGAACTGCGCGCGGCGGTGCGAAAGCTCAAGGCTGACGGCGCCGACCTCATCAAGATCTTCGCCTCGGCCAGCATCCGCGACGGCGGCGTGCCCACGCTGTCGCAGGAGCAGCTCGACGCCGCGTGCGGCGAAGCGCACGCGCAAGGCCTCCGGTCGATGGTGCATGCGCACGCGCCCGAGGCCATGATGCGCGCGGCGCGCGCGGGCTGCACGGTGGTGGAGCACGGCGGGCTGGCCAACGCCGAGGCGCTCGCCTTCCTGGCCGAGAAAGGCGTGTGGTTCGACCCGAACATCGGCCTGGTCACGCAGAACTACCTCGAGAACCGGAAGAAATTCCTGGGCATCGGCAACTACACCGATGAGGGCTTCGCCTCGATGGAGAAGGCGCTGGGCCTCAAGGACGCCATGTTCGCAGCGGCACTCAAGACCAAGGGCCTCAAGATGGTGATGGGCACCGACGCCGTGGCTGGCGGCCACGGGCAGAATATGCGCGAGATTCTCGAACGCGTGAAGTCAGGCCAGGCGCCCGCCGAAGCCATCAAGTCGCTCACCTCGCTGGCGGCCGCGTCGATGAACCTCGAGAAGGAGATCGGCGCCATCGCGGCCGGCCTGCAGGCGGATCTGGTGGCCGTCGAGGGCAACCCGCTCACCGACATCACCGCCCTGCAGCGTGTGCGGTTCGTGATGCGCGGCGGCAAGATCTACAAGAACGAACGTCGCTAACAGTCGCCGACCGTCTACCGACTTCCTCGGGGTCCTGGCCACCCCAGAATCATCGCTGGGAAGGCGCGCCGCTCACGCCACGGGACGGCCGCCTGAAACGGCCCTCATTTCACCGCAACGGTCGACAGTTACCCACTTGATTCCGCGTAGACCCAGTATTCTTGCTTGTCTTCCTCATGAACCGTATCGATCTGCACGTAGACTGCACGACTGTAGAACACCACCTCAAGCAGGAACTGCGGGCCCTGCGAGGTCTTTCCCGCGTGGAACGGGAATTACTGCTCAAGAACGGCATGCGTGAGAATGTCCGCTACCGACTGGGCACGCTGGTGAGATTACCCCCCGAGGCGCAGTTCCGCATGGCGCTCCTCTTTGCCGCGCTCGACGACGCCAACTCGAAATTCACCCAGCGCCTCAGCTGGCTCGGAAGCGACCGGGATCGTGGCAGCCATGCGGAATTCTTCGCGCGAGCCGGAGGCTACATTCCTGCCGCGAACGGCTCGTCGTCGATTCCCCTTCTTCCGGATGATGCGCGGGTGCTCGCCGCTGATCTCATGATCCTCACCGGACGGACTTCGAAGGGATCCGGCCTGGCCTCGAGGCGCGCATACCAGATCGCCCGTGAGTTGCTGCGCTGGCGGGAGCAGTCCGGCATCACACCTACACAAGAATATGAGCGCCCGGTTTCGCTCCAGCGGACCATGTTCAACACCTGGCTGGCTCAAGAACTGTGCTTTGCCGGGCAGACAGAACGTAGTCTCCAGGTTCTACTGGTGGCAACCGGTGCTGGCCTCGATGTGCACAAGATCACCGATGAGGTGTTCTCGCTCTATCAGGGGAGGCCCGTGCTGCGCGACATCGACACCGTGAATGTCTGCCTGTCGTTGCTACCGACGGAGATCGGTGAGCGCCTGGCGCTGGTCTACTGGAAGAGTCTCCTTCGGACGAGCAGGCGTCGCATGGTGCACCGTATCACGCGTCCGCTCCGC
>JANORI010000934.1:0-5692 GCA_031415235.1 Acidobacteriota bacterium
TGCGAGCGCGGTGGCCTCGAACGAACTGCTGACGTATGTGAATGTGCCGGTGCCGCCGTCGGCGCCGGCGAACCTGCTGGGGTTGGTGGTGGGCAACACGCTGAACCTGGCGTGGACGCCCACGTTCGGGGGCGGCGTGCCGACCACTGTGATTCTCGACGTGTCGGGCGCGGTGAACGGGTCGGCGCCGCTGGGGCCCACCGATACCTTCAGCTTCGCCGGGGTGCCGGCGGGCACCTACACCCTGTCGGTCCGGGCCGTGAACGCGAGCGGCAGCAGCGCGTCGTCGACCCCGGTAACGCTGACCTTCCCGACCGCGTGCAGCGGGGCGTCACAGCCAGTGGCGAACTTCCTGGCCTACAAGACGGGTGGAACGTTGTTCCTGAACTGGGATCCGCCGGCCAGCGGCACGGCGCCGACCAGCTATCTGCTCAACGTTACGGGGTCGTTCGTGGGCAGCATTCCCACCGCGCTGCGAGCGTTGAGTGGAGCCGTGCCAGCGGGCACCTACAACTTCAGCGTGGTGGCGAGAAACGCGTGTGGGGATAGCGCCGCCACGGCGGTGCAGACCGTGACCATACCGTAGACACGAAACGTCGGCCCCTGATCGCGCCACTCCGGCTGGGCCATCACGCGTCCCAGCCGGAGCTGAGCACCGATATCGGAAGCGGGCAGGCGCTCCAAAGAATACGGAGAGATCCATGTCCGCCCGCGTCAAACGCAATGCCCTTCTGGTCGCGGTGTCGGTCGCACTCGTGTGTGGTGCCGTGACGGCCAGCGTGCAGGGTCAGCAGCCGGCTCCTGCACCGTCTGCTCTCATTCCCAGTCTGCTGGAGCCCGGCGAGGGTCTGGCTGTTCGGGAAACCTCTCCCAAGACCGGGCTCGTCACCTTCGCGGTAACGCCTGGCCGCGGGCTGATCCTGCCGGGGATGGCAACCGCTTCGGCCGTGGATCGCGCCCTGGTCTTTGTGGATTCCTACGGGCTCGCCTTTGGCCTTCAGGATCGACAGAACGTCGTTCCGCTCCGAGCGGCTGAGGTCGACGTCCTCGGACAGGAGCATGTGCGGCTTCGGCAACTCTACCAAGGCATCCCCGTCACGGCGGGCGAACTCGTTGTTCACCTTCGAGGCGACCGGGTGATTGCGGCCAACGGACACGCGCTGTCCGACTTTCCGCCCTCTGTGATTCCCGAGGTTGCCGCGGGAGCGGCCCAGGATCAGGCCCAGGCGCTGGTCCAGAAGAACAAACCTGACCAAGCGGGCGGCGCGCGGTACAGCGAGCCGCGCCTCGAAGTGTTCAACCGCGGCATGCTCGACGAAGGCACGCATCCTTCGCGGCTGGCGTGGTTCATCGAGGCCAGTGGAGAATCGCTACGCGAATACATCTGGCTAGACGCGCAGACCGGCGGCATTCTGCTGACCTTCAGCCAGTTGGCGCAAGCCAAGAACCGCACGGTTCACGATCTGAATCATGGCACCGCACTGCCAGGGCCCATCGCTCGAACGGAGGGCCAGCCGCCAAGCGTCGATGCCGATGTCAACCAGGCGTACGACTTCTCGGGGATCACCTACGACTACTACTCGACCAACCACGGCCGTGACAGTTTCGACGGCGCCGGTGCCCTGCTGCGGTCGAGCGTTCACTACGGCACCAACTACGCGAATGCGTCCTGGAACGGCACGCAGATGTACTACGGCGACGGCTTCGCGTCGGCCGACGACATCGTCGCCCACGAGTTGACGCACGCCGTCACGGAATACTCCGCCAACCTGTTTTACTACAACCAGTCGGGCGCCCTGAACGAGTCGTATTCCGATGTTCTCGGAGAAACCGTGGATCTGGTCGACGGCGTGGGCACTGACACGGCCGGCGTGCGGTGGCGGATCGGCGAGGACCTTCCAATCGGCGCGTTCCGCGACATGATGACGCCCACTGCCTTCGGCCACCCGGGCAAGATGAGCGACAGCGCCGAGTTCTTCTGCAGTAGCCGCGCGTGGGTGCACCCCGACCACGACCGCGGCGGTGTTCATGTCAACAGCGGCATCCCGAACCACGCATATGCGCTGATGGTCGACGGCGGAACCTACAACGGACGCACCATCACCGGCATCGGCACCACCAAGGCCGCCAAGATTCAGTATCGCGCGCTGACGACCTACCTCACCTCGGGTTCGGGTTTCGCCGACAACGCTTCGGCCCTGAACCAATCGTGCACGGATCTGATTGGCACCGTTGGGATCACCTCGGCTGATTGCAGTCAGGTGGCAAACGCCATCGTCGCTGTGGAGATGGCCAACCCCTGGGCCTGCACAGGAGCCACGCCACCCCCGGTGACGTTCTGCCCCACTGGTGGATCACCCGTTCCAGTGTTTGCGGAGGGATTCGAGACGGGGCTCAGCGCCTGGACGGCAACGAGCACGACGGCCACCGAGTGGGTCGTCGGCAACAGCTTCGTCGCGAAAGGGCTGCGGAGCGCCTTCGGTGCCGACATCTCGGGTGCATCGGACCATTGGCTCGCCATGACCAACCCCGTGACCGTTCCCGCTGGGGGCAGACTCTACTTCGACCACGCATTCGAATTCGAGCACGGCTGGGACGGAGTGTCGTTTCACTATTGGGACGCTGGCGTGCTTGAGTACAGCACCAACGGCACGACTTGGACTGATGCGGGCTCGCTGATCGACGCCGGTCAGCGTTACAACGGTTCCATTTCTCCGCTCGGCGTGCAGAACCCCCTCGGCACGCGAGCGGGATTTGTCGGTTCCAGTTTCGGCTACACGGGCAGCCGGCTCAATCTTGCCTCGCTCGCGGGCCAGAACGTCCGGTTCCGGTTCCGGGTCGGCACCGATTGGATCTTCGGCTCATTGGGGTGGCATGTCGACAATGTGCAGGTCTATGCATGTTCGGCCCCAGGCACGTCGCCGACGGCTGCCGCCGACACCTTCAGCACGCCGCACAACACCGCCTTGAATGTTCCGTCGCCAGGCGTACTCGCCAACGACAACAGCAACGGCGGCGGACCGATGACGGCCGTCCAGATCACGACGCCGTCGAGTGGCACGGTCGTGCTCAACTCGGATGGCAGCTTCACCTACACACCGGTGAACGGGTTTAGCGGTGCGGCGACATTCTCGTACCGGGCGTCTACCATCAACGGTCAGAGCAGTGTCGCAACGGTTACAGTGAATGTTGCCGCCCCAGCCCCTCCTGGGTTCAGCCAGCAGCCCACGAACATGACGGTGTTCGTAGGGCAGGCGGCAAGATTTTCCGTCTCCTTGACCGGTTCGCCGATTCCGGCGTGCCTCTGGCAATTGTCGACGAATTTCGGCGCCTCGTGGACCAGCCTCTCGAACTCTCCGCCGTACAGCGGCGTCACCACGACGCAGCTCACGGTGTCGAATGCGACGCTGGCGATGAGTGCCACGCAGTACCGATGCCTGGCCACCAACAGCCAGAGCTCGCTGGCGAGCAACGGGGCGACCTTGTCGGTGGCCGCAACGGTACCTGCCGGCACCCCAACCAGTGGCGGCTGGACCGGAGCGACGGACCAAAGCCGCTACTACAACTTTACGGTCAGCGGAGGAACCAGTATTTCCCGGTTGTCCTTCCAAGTGGCGGCGACCGGATGCGGACAGACGATATCGACGGATGTGACCGGGTCGATTCCAATCGTCAACAGCGCGTTCTCGTTCTCGACGTCGAGCGCCTGCGAGCAAAAACAGACGTCCGGCAGGTTCACCTCGCCAACAAGCGCGTCGGGCACCGTGACGGTCATCTTCAACAGCGGACCGACGTGCACCTGCGTCGGCACGCGGGTCCAGAATTGGAACGCTGTATCACCCAGCGCGGGACCTCAGTTCCTATTGCATCCTGCCAACCAATCACCCTCTCCAGGCCAGAATGCGCAGTTCACCGTCGCCGCGAGCGGCAGTCCGGCGCCGACGTTCCTGTGGGAGATGTCGACCAACGGTGGCGGGTCGTGGGGCAACGTGCCGGCGATTTCACCCTACTCGGGTGGCGCGACGCCGACGCTCACCATTCTGGGCAGCGGACTGTCGGGCCTGAACGGCGCGCAGTTCCGGGCGCGCGCGCAGAACGCGTCTGGTCCGGCCACGAGCAACGCGGCGACGATCGTCAGCACCGGCCCCGTGCCGCCGACGTCCGTGAACGACAGCTACTGGGTGCTGGAAGACACGCCGCTGAACATGGCGGCGCCGGGCGTGCTGGGCAACGACAACACCAACGGCGGCGGCGCGATGACGGCCGCGGTCGTAACCGTGCCGCTCAACGGCCGGCTCACGCTCGCGGCCGACGGTGGCTTCACCTACACGCCCAACGCGGGGTTCCTTGGCACGGATAGTTTCACCTATCGTGCAAGGAACAGCGCGGGCCCTGGCAACGTGGCGACCGTCATCCTCAGGTTGGTTGTCGTTGACGGGCCGGCGGACCCGCCGACGAACTTGCGCGTGGTGTCGATGGCCGGCAACACGGTGACGTTTGCGTGGAACCCGCCCACGTCCGGCATGCGGCCGACGGGGTTCCAGATCGAAGGCGGCCTCGTGTCCGGGCAGGTGCTGGGCTCGTTGCCCCTGGGCCTGGTGCCGGCGGTGACGGTGACGTTGCCGACCGGGTCGTTCTATCTGCGCGTGCGCACGCTGGGCGGCTTTGGACCGAGCCGGCCGTCCAACGAACTGTTGACGTACGTGAACGTGCCGGTGCCGCCGTCGGCGCCGAAGAACCTGCTGGGGCTGGTGGTGGGCAACACGCTGAACCTGGCCTGGACGCCCACGTTCGGTGGCGGCGCGCCGACCAACGTGACCCTCGACGTGGCGGGCCCGGTGAGCGGGTCGGCGCCGCTCGGACCGACGGACACGTTCAGTTTTGCGGGGGTGCCGGCGGGCACTTACACCCTGTCGGTTCGGGCCGTGAACGCGAGCGGCAGCAGCGCGTCATCGACCCCGGTGACGCTGACATTCCCGACCGCGTGCAGCGGGGCGCCGCAGCCGGTGGCGAACTTCCTGGCCTACAAAGCGGGCGGGTCGCTGTTCCTGAACTGGGAGCCCCCGGCCACCGGGACGGCGCCGACCAGCTATCTGCTCAACGTGACGGGAGCGTATGTGGGCAGCATTCCCACTTCGCTGCGGGCGTTGAGTGGAGCCGTGCCGGCGGGCACCTACCACTTCAGCGTGGTCGCGAGAAACGCGTGTGGAGACAGCGCCCCCACGGCCGTGCAGACGGTCAGCCTGCCGTAGGCGTCGAGGCGTCGTCACACGAGTGCTGCGACCCGAGCTGGGCCCTCGGGTCTTCCAGCCGAAGTCGCGGCACGTGTGGCTGGCCGGGTTACTCGGCCCGCCAGTCGCCCTGAATGGTGAAACCCGCCCAGTAGTACGGCGAGTGCCACCGCGCGTTTCCTCGCAGCCAGTCTTGCGCCTCGCGCAAGGCCGAAGCCGGTGACAGGCGCTTGGGGCCCAACATCCCCGTGTAGAACCGCTCCATCAGCACGGCCGTGGCCTGGTCGTCCACCTTCCACAGGCTCGCCACGACGCGCGCGGCGCCCGCATACATCAGGCCCCGCGTCAGGCCCACCAGCCCCTCGCCCCGCACCTGCGCACCAAGGGCGGTCTGACACGCACTCAGCACGACCAGGTCCGCATTCTACTTCAGGTTGTAGATATGGTTCAACCGGAAGAAC
>JANORI010000935.1:0-3023 GCA_031415235.1 Acidobacteriota bacterium
GCTTGCTCGGGACTCATATAGGCCGCGGTGCCGAGAATCATCCCAGCCTGCGTGGCGTGCAGCGACATCGTTGGCGAGTTCATCGCCTCCGCGCTCGAGGCGGCGGCCGGCTCCATCGCTTTCGCCAGGCCGAAGTCGAGCACTTTCACCATGCCGTCGGCGCGGACCTTGATGTTGGCGGGCTTGAGATCACGGTGGATGATGCCCTGCTCGTGCGCGGCTTCGAGCGCCTCGGCGATCTGCGTCGCGATGGGCAGGGCTTCGTCGATCGGAATCGCGCCGCGGGAGATGCGCTGCGACAGGTCGTCGCCCTCGACCAGCTCCATCACCAGCGCGGTGAAGTCTGGCGTCTTCTCGAGCCCGTAGATCGCCGCGATGTTCGGATGGTTGAGGGCCGCAAGCACTTCGGCTTCGCGCTGGAAGCGCGCGAGGCGATCCGCGTCACCCGCCAGCGACGCCGGCAGCACTTTGATCGCGACCTGGCGCTTCAGGTTCGTGTCGGTCGCGCGGTAGACCTGGCCCATGCCGCCCTCCCCAAGGAGCGCGGTCACTGCGTAGGGGCCGAGACGAGAGCCGGGAGTCAGAGCCAACGGGTTGGATTATAGGGGCAGGACAACAGTGAGGGGCGGAGGGATCGCCAGTGTGCGACGTTCGGGGACCTATCCGGCGCCAAGCTACTTCTTCGCGTCAGGCGTCCAGTTCTGGATAAGCGTGATCGGCGCGGCCGCCTCGTCCAGCACCGTATTGATCAGAAACCGCCCGTCGCGGGTCACGACGTACTGCCGGCCCTGGATAGCTTCCACGCCGCCGCCGACGATCCGCGCGGGAAAGAGCGCCACCGGCGCGCCCGGCGCCACGCTCGCGCCGGTGACCGTGATCGGCGCCGCCATCATCGCGCCGGTGGGCGACACGTAGTAGAGCTCCGCGCCGTCCCGGCGCCAGCGCGGATAGATCCCACCCGCCGTCGAGACCTGCCACTGCCCGCCCGCCTGGCTAGCGGACGCGCCAGACGCCGCAGGCCCCGCGAACGGCCGGATGTAGATCTCGTCGCGCCCGGATTCATCAGACTGGTAGGCCACCCAGCGCCCGTCCGGCGAGAACGTGCCCCAGCGTTCCTGAGAGGGGGTCTTCGAAAACACCCAGGGCGTGCGATCCCCCTCCATCCCTCGACCTTGCTCGGGATGGCCCTGAGGCTCTCGGCCTTCCACGAGGTCAGGCCGACCTGAGCCTGTCGAAGGTCGAAGGGCCAGCGGGAGCACCCAGAGGTCCGCGTTGGAGAGGAGCGCCACGCGCTTGTCAGTCTCCGGGTTGGGACTGAAGTAGAGCAGGAACCGGCCGTCCGCGGACCAGTCGGTGGGGACCTTCAGCTGCGGGGAGGCCACGAGCCGTTCCTCGGCGCCGGCGCCGCTGGCCGCCTTCTGGTAGAGGTCGAAGACGCCCGTCCGGCTCGAGCTGAACGCGATCCGAGTGCCGTCGGGGGACCAGATGGGACGCTGGTCAGAAGCCGCATCGAACGTGAGCCGGCTCGTGCGGGGGCCGTCCAGCAGCCAGACGTCCGTGTTGCCCGGCACCGTGCGGGCCACCGCCACCCGCTGCCCATCGGGCGACAAGTGGGGGTTGCGAAGGTCATTCTCATCGGGCGCGCCCAGTGGGCCGAGCGCCTTCCCCGACCGGTCCACCCAGGTCAGTTGCCGCTGGCTGGCGCCGGCCGTCCGATACGCCATCAGGCCGCTCGCCGAGACCGACACCGCGCCAGCGTTGTTCGTCGGATCGACCCCCACCGCATCGGCCAGCGTCGCCGGGTCGCCGGTGAGCGCCGCCCGGGCCACGTCCAGGCGCTGGGCCACGAGGGTCCCCGCGCGCACCCACAGTAGCCAGCCCGCCGCGGGGGCGAGGGGCGACGCCCAATAGACGCCCGGCGCGTCGGCCGCCGACAGCCGGTGTGTGTCGGGCGCGTCGAGCGTCCCCAGGTAGATCCCCCCGGTGTCCGGCGTCCCCTGCGCGTAGAACAGGAAGTGCCGGCCATCGGGCAAGAAGAAGGGATGCCGGTGGCTGCTTTGCCGGGGGAGGGTGGTGACCGCGACCGGCGGGCCGCCCGAGGCCGGCACGCGGACCAGCGGGCCCACGCTGTTTGGCGCGTACACGATGACGCCGTCGGCATTCCAGGTTCCGCCGCGGGGGGCGCCGGATGCCGTGGCGACGGTCTGTGGCGCGCCGCCCCCGAGGTCGATCCGTTTCAGTTGGCCGTTGGCGAAGAACGACACGGCGCGGCTGTCGGGCGCCCAGAAGGGATATCGCGCGCCGTCGGTGCCCGCGAGCGGTTGGGCCGTCGTCGTCGCCAGTGACCGCCGCCAGAGGCGGGAGGGGCCGTCGCCGCCGGCGACGAAGACGATCTGCCGGCCGTCGGGCGAGAGGGCAAAGTCCGCGGGCCGGTCGGTGGCGGGCGTGACGAGGTCCACGCGCGTCTCGGGCGGCGCGGGTGGTGGCGTTTCGCGCAGATGCCGCAGCGTGGGAACGGTGAGCGCGACGATTGCGACCAACGCGACCGCGAGGGCGGCCATCCACGGCAGTCGTCCGCGCGATGATGCGGTCGTCGTCTCGGTCGATAGCGGCGCCGCCGTCTCGAACGCGCCCTCGAGCGCCAGGCGTACGTCGCGGATGTCGCCGACGCGCTGTTTCGGATCTTTGCGCAGGCACACCCGAAGTGCCTGGGCGACCCGTGGCGGCACAGACGAGGGCAGGGCGTTGAAGTCCGGCTCCCGTTCGACAACACGCGCCAAGGTCACCGTCAGGTCTTCGCCACCGAATGCGCGCGTGCCCGTGAGCATCTCGAAGAGCACGGCACCGAAGGCCCAGATGTCCGCGCGCTTGTCCACGGTCTTGCCGCGCGCCTGCTCGGGCGCCATGTACGCCGCCGTCCCGAGAATCACGCCCACGCCCGTCATCTGCGCCGGCGAGGTGATCGTCGGCGACTGCGTCACGTTCGGCGACGAGCCCGCGGGCGGGTCCATCGCCTTGGCGAG
>JANORI010000936.1:0-6106 GCA_031415235.1 Acidobacteriota bacterium
GCTCGTAGACCTCGTGCGCGGGCGTGACCACGACCGGGCAGTGCGCGGCGGGTTCGCGGTCGTAGAGGCCCTGATAGTCGATGGCCACGCCGAAGAAACTGGCGGCGCCGAAGGTGATATAGCCCAGATGCTGCTCCTCGACCATGCGGCGAATCGATTCCTCGCGCTCGTCGATACAGAACACGAACTGCGCGCGGGGCCGGTCGGTGGACCACTCCGCCGGCAGCGCGCGCCGCGCCGCCAGGCCGTCCAGGATCCAGCGGCGGTAGGTGCGTTCGTAGGCGTCGTGGAACACCCGACGGCGCTCCACCGGCGGGGCGGCGGCGCACTCGTGCCACAGCCGCGCCAGGTCGGGCGCGGTCCAGGCCGAGACCTCGGCGGGCGGGACGCCACCGGCGCGAGCCACCCACCACAGCAGCGCGGCATCGACGATCGGTGCACGCGGCGGCGCAGCCGGCACGGCCTGTCGCAGGCGCGTCCAGTCGATGTCCGCGCCGAGCGCGGCCGTGGCCTGCTCGACGGCGCGGCGCTCGAACAGCAGGCGCACGGCCAGGAACTCGGCCAGCGACGGCGGCGTGGCGCCGGCATGCTCGTGGGGATAGCGCTCGAGGCGCGAGAACATACCGGCCCACCCCGGCAGGCCGAGCGCCGTAGCGAACACGAACGGCTCCACGTCGTCGCCGCGCACACCCAGGGCCTCGAGCGCCGAGCGAATCACGGCCGTGGCGTCGAGGCCGCGCTCGGCCACGCCGCGCATGTCGGCCTCGGCGCCTTGACAGCCGCGCGGCGCGGTGGCGCCGCCGGCATAGAGCGCGCTTACGGCGGCCAGGAAGCCGCGGTCGCGCCCGGGCAGCGTGGCGTGCGCGTGGCCGTGGTCGAGGAAGCCGGCGCTGAGGCGGACGAGCTCGCCGTGCACGGCGATGTCGGTGTCGGAGCCCCCGCACGCCACGAGGGCGTCGCGGTGCCGGCGCGGGGGCGGCGTCTCGGGCGGCGCACTCGCCGGACCGCGGGCGGCCCGGGCGAGACAGGCGTGCCAGAGCGGCAGGTCTTCGCATTCGTGCGCCACGCCCGCGTGAATCGTGTAGGCCAGGCCGGCCGCGTCGTCGCTCTCCGCGCCGGTCACCATCAGCGTGTGCCAGAGCTCCGCGCGCGTCAGCGCGCCGAGCACCGGGTCGTCACCGCCCGGGCCGAGCGCGCGCCGGATTTCGGTGCGCAGGTCCGCATCCTCAATCCGCCCCTCGCGCCACGCCGCGCGAAACGCCGGCAACGTCAGATAGGGCTCGGCGCCAAGGGCGTCGGCCCCCGCCTGCACGCCCTGATGGAACGGCAGATGCTGATAGGCGTGCAGCGTGTTGTGATGGATGAAGACGCCAATCGGTCCCTGATCGGGCAGCACGCCCGCCGCGCGTTCGAGGGCGCGGGCAATAGGGTCGGCGGATACGGACGGCGCCTGTCCAGCCATGGCTAGTGCCCACCGCCCGGCGCGGCCAGGCCGAGATCGATGCCGACGAGTGACACCGTGATGTGGCGGTGGTGCGCGTCCTCGATGAAGGTGGCCAGCACCTCTTTCACATCGTGGTCGATGTACTCGCCGGTGCCGTCGATGACGACCGTCTCGCCGTCGTCCACGTCGTCGAGCGCCGAGACGATGCCGGGCTTCGACACGAACGTGCCATCGCGCCTGAAGCGGATGCGCAACACGTGGCCCGAGCGCTCGGCCACGACGGCCCGCTGCGCGTTCTCGTAGAGCACGAAGCCGATCCCGACCAGGATGCCCACGACGACGCCCTTCAGCAGGTCGAGCGCCATCACGGCGCCGATCGTGAAGGCAAAGGGCAGGAGCTGCGTGAGGCCGAGCTTGACCTGCGTGGCAAAGAGCGCGGGCTTGCAGAGATTGAGGCCCACCTGGATGAGTACAGCGGCCAAGGCCGCCAGCGGAATGGCGTTGAGCAACGTGCCGGCAAAGACCACCGCCAGGAGCAGCAACAGGCCGTGCAGCAGCGCCGACATTCGCTCGCGTCCACCGGCGGCGACATTGGCGCCACTGCGCACGATCACCGACGTGACGGGCAGGCCGCCGAAGAACCCGGATACCAGGTTGGCGGCGCCCGAGGCCAGCAGCTCGCGATCGGGCGGGCTGTGCCGTTTGAATGGATCGAGCCGGTCGACGGCCTGCAGCGAGAGCAGCGTCTCGATGCTCGCCACGATCGCGATGGTCACGCCGGCCATCCACACCGCAGGCGTGCCGAAGGCCAGGAAGTCGGGCCGCGGCAGCGCGCCGTAGAGCGTCTTGAGGCTGCCGAGCGGCACGTTCACGTAGTGCGTGTCGGCCAGGGTCAGGCCGGGCATGTTCTTGAACCACGCCGCGAGCGCGCTCGCGAGGACCACGACCACGAGCGCGGGCGAGAGCAGCTTCAACTTCGCCATCGGGGTGTGCTTCCAGCCATAGAGGATGGCGAGAGACAGCGCCGCGATGGCCACCGGGCCGGTCTGCATCTGGCCGGGAATGTCGCCGAGGCCGCCCGTGACCCCGAAGGCGACGGGCAGTTGCTTCCATACGATGGTGATGCCGATAGCGGCCAGCATCCCCTTGATGACGGCCGACGGCACGAGCGCCGCGAAGCGGCCCATGCGCAGCACGCCCAAGGCGAACTGCAGAACTCCGGCAATCATCACGGCCGCCAGGAACGGCTCGAGGCCGCCCAGGTGCTGCACCTCGGAGAGCACGATCGAGGTAAGGCCGGCGGCTGGGCCCGTGACCGACAGGGGGGCGCGGCTGATGAGCGGTACGACGAGACCGCCGATGACGCCCGCCACGAGGCCCGACACGGGTGGCACGCCGCAGGCGACGGCGATGCCCAGACAGAGCGGCAAGGCCACGAGGAACACGACGAGGCCCGCGACGGCGTCTTCTTTCGGATGACTGAAAAGCGACGGGTGGTGATGCATGGCGCGTCTACTACTTCGGGACACACGTCCCGCGAAATGATGGTGGCAACGAGACGTCGGGCGAGGGCTGCGCTGGTGCGCAGACACAGGTATCGCAAGCCGCGACGTGCGTGGAATGCGTACTAGCGCGCGGGCGGTGCGCGACCCGACCGTGGGTGCCCGGGAGGCGCAGGCGGTCTGCCCTCGCGCGCGAACCGCGCCGACGTGACATCCCGCCAGTCGGGCCCGCCTAGGACCGGCCGGACCATCTGAATCGCAGACGCCTGAGTGCCGTCGAACCGACCGGCCTCAGGCAGGGGCTCGCCGGCGGCCTCCGCGCAGGTCTCCGACCCTTCATGGTCGCAGCAGGCCGGATCGGCGCACCGCACGCGCGGCAGTCCGCCGCGCGTCAGCCGCACCACGCTGTCGCGTCCGCCCATGCCGTCAGGCAGGGCCAAGGCACACAGCATCGCCAACGCGACGGTCAGTGTGAGGGCAACGGACGAACGTGGCGGAACCGGACTCATGCGCAGACGTGGCGTCTCATCATAGCCCAGCGCAGCCGACGCCCCCAAGCACTACCGACCCCCCTCACACCGACGCCATCGAAACGCGGCGAGAACGCGGGGACAGCGCCGGCACCGCCCGGATCGTGCCCGGATCGTGCCCCTGACCCGTCAGGTGGTGCCGTCATGCCGGATCGAGCGCACGGGGGCTCCGCGAGTACGGAAGGGCGCAGCCAGCGGCCCTGGCGCCACGGCCGATGCGGCCCCATGGCGAATCCAGACGGCGTGTGTGGGCCCGCACAGCGTCACGCCCTCGCCTGCCACCGTCAGCCAATCGCCTTCGGGCAGTGCCAGCACATCCACCTCGGGATTGGCGGTCACGAACTCGGTCAGCCGCTGCTCGCGCGTCTCCCCCTGATGCCCGGCCGGCAAGGCGTTCGTGAAGTGCGGGTTGATCTGGAACGCGAGGAGATCGAGCGCGTCGAACCCGCCGGGGTCCACGATGGGCATGTCGTTGGTCGTGCGAATGGTGGGACACGCCAGGTTGGCACCGGCGCTCCAGCCCGCATACGGCGTGCCCGCATGCGTACGCGCGCGGATGACCTCGAGCAGCCCCCGCTGGCGGCACTCCTGCAGCAACTGAAACGTGTTGCCGCCCCCCACCAGAATCGCGTCATCCGGGCCAGCCCGAGCCGCGGTGTGCGCCCCGGTCACCCGCACACCGAGCGGCGCAAGCGCCGTCTGCACGGTGCGCGTGTAGTCGTCCCAGGGCACGGTCACTCCGGCAAACGGCACGAACCAGGCCGACGTCCGGCCGGCCAGTAGCACGGCGAACGCCTCGAGCGCATGCGCGAGATATTCGCCGCCGGGATTGCGGGAGTTGCTGAGCAGAAGCAACTGCATCGTCAGTCCCCGTGCAGGCACGCGCCGGTCACGCGCGCCACCAGTTCGCTCGACAACAACACCGGCACGCCGGCGGCCTGCGAGGCCGCATTCCGGTGGCGGGCGGTGAAGCCGAAGCAGTCCATCACCAGCAGGTTGGCGCCGGCGCGCACGAGATCGCGCGCGGCGGCCGAGACCTGGCCATCGCCGTCCTCGTAGGGCGACGCGACGGCGAAGCTCGGCGGAATCTGCAGCGGCGACCACTTGCGGCGCTCGCCGTCCACCGGCAGCGAGAGCGGCATCACGACACCCACCCGCCGCGCCCCCGCCAGTCCGCTCACGAGTCCCGGCAGGATCCGGTCGGGTTGCACGAGCCACGCGCGCCGGGTGCGCAGCCCGCGGAAGACGCCCGTGCAGAGCACGAGAATCACGGAGCAGCCGGCCTGCTCCAGGTCGTGCATCTTCTGCTGCACGCCGGTTTCGACCGCACCGGCGTCGAGCTCGACCGACTGGCCGGTGGTCAGCCGCGTGATGAGACGACGCTCACGCGGCCGCGGAGCGTAGCGAGCCGCAATCTGTGCGTCGGTCATGCCGTCGAGGACGCCGACGTGGTGCCGCGGCACGCCCGCCGCCACATGCGCCTCGATGATCGGCGTGATGTCGGGCCGCGGGGCCTGACCAATGGTGATCGTGCCAAGAACGGCCGGCATGGTTACGTCACTCCCCCGCTCTGCAGGCGGCGCATGTCGCCGTAGAGCGACACGAGTCGCGTAAACTCGGCCTCGTCGTGGAAGCGGCAGGTGCCGGCGCCCACGTCCTTGGCCACCTCGATGACAAACCGCACGGCCTCGGCGATGTCCACCTCGTGACTGGCGCCGGTGGCGCAACCCGGCACGGCGGTCTCAGCGCAGATGGCCACGCCCACGACCGGCGCGGTCGTCGCAGTGGCCGGTTGGAGGATGCTGTTGAGGTGATCCACACCGTTGCCGTACGGCGTGATGTCCTGCATGGCGATCGGAAACGTGACCGCGGCCCGCCCCGACGTCGTCTCGGCCAGCCGGACCAGATCGGGCGCCACCTTCAGGATCCAGCCCTCCTTCACCGTCGGCGAGATCGCAAAGCCGCGCACGTTCAGAATGCGATTGCCCTTGGTGGTGTCGATTGAGAGCACGGCCGCCATGTCGGGGGTGACCTCGCGGGCATTCATCTCGTCAATCGACACGGGCGAGTCCATGAAGTCGACCGGCAGGTGCGGCTTGGTCGGCGCGTCCGGACAGATGTGGGTCGAGATGATGACGTCGCCCGCCAGCACGTCGCCCTCGCGCCGCATGAACGCGAGCTTGCGCGCCACGGCGATGGCCGCGACCGCGCCATCGGCATCCGACACGAGGCCCACGCGCGACGGGCGCGCACCCACGCCGCCCAGACGTCCCACGACCCCAAGGGTCGGCGCATCGCCGCCGGCGCTTCGGCCGCGCGCGCCCGGCACGACCACGCGGACGAAGTCGGTGGAGCCCTTGGCGCCGGTCACGCGCTCCACGACGCACGCGACGCCCGAGACGCCGTCGAGCAGCGCACGCACCGTGTCGCCCGACGCCCGCGGCGAATCGAGCGCCTCGAACACCGCCAGCGTATGCGCCAGACTCATCGACCCGCTCCACCCACGCGTTGTTGTCTCACGACGGAGTCTCCAAACGACCAGAGCGCGTCACCGGCGATGAAGCCCGCCGCGACCGCGTCGAGTGCCCCGGCCGGACGGCACAGGAGCCGCTCCCACGCCAGGCGCACCG
>JANORI010000937.1:0-2592 GCA_031415235.1 Acidobacteriota bacterium
GGGCGGGTGGGCGGGGGCGGGCGGCTGCCCCCCCCCCCCCCCGGCGTAGTGCTGGTGTGGGTACTCATCATGCTCGCGGCGATGACGGCCCTGGCGCTCGTGTGGAACAACATCGAGCGCTTGCTTCCGCGCGTCGCGGCCGCGTGCCGGCTCGCGACGGTTGTGGCCCTGGTGTATCCGCTGCTGTAGCGGCCCGAGACGCCCGTCACGGCACGACGGCAGAAGCGCATTGCGCTCACACTTCGTGTACCCTGCGGCGATGTCCACACCGTCGTCGCCTGGCGCGCCCACCACCTGCCTGATTCGCCCGGCCACACCCGCCGACGGCGACACGCTCGTCGTCTTCACCATGAGTGAGGCGCTCGATGCGGAACGCCGCAATCTCAACCGCGCCGAAGTGCAGCGCGGCGTGGCCGGAGCGTTCGACTCGCCGCCCAAGGCGCGCTACTGGGTCGTCGAGATGGGCGGCCAGGTGGTGGCGTGCGCGTCGATCGTCACCGAATGGAGCAATTTCCGCGGCGGCGACTACTGGTGGATCCAGAGTCTCTATATCCTGCCCGAACATCGCGGACACGGGCTGGTGGACACCATCCTGCAGCACCTGGTCAGCGAAGCCAAGGCGGGCCGGGCGATCGACCTGCGTCTCTACGGCTACAACACCAACGCGCGCGCCCTGCGGGCCTACCAGCGCTCCGGATTCCGCGAGGCGCCGTATCTGATACTGACGAAGTCGCTCGTTGGCGGTTAGCGCTGGGACAATCAGTGGAGACGACCGACGCGCAGTGGCGCGTGCCCATCTTCCTCCACCTCACCTTCGCTCCGGCATGCCGGGCCGACGTGACGCAGTCATCGAAAGACGAGGGCTCCGTGGTTGACGGGCAGAGCTGCCGGCGCTCAGAGTTCGGCGTCGGAAGACACCACGCCCGCACCCCCACGCCCGCGCCCGTGCCTCGCTCGGGAGGCGATGCTACACGCCGAACTGGCGCAGGTGATGGTCGCTGTGCTTGTGGATCAGCACGCCCCAGTCGTCACGCGTCAACCGTCCGAACGCGGGATGTGACGCCGCCATGGTCTCGCGCTTCCCGACCGCCTCGCAGAGCGCCTGAAACGCCTGCTGCTCCTGGGCGAGGTCGGCCGAACTCGACCGCGCGATGAGGCCCGGCACCGTTGGGGCGCCCTTCGGCATCGGCAGCACGTGGATGAAGAGGTAGCGCACGGGTGGCCACGCCAGGAAGGACGGCGCCTTGCCGGCGACATCCAGGTCGCCGACGGCCATGCGCAGGGCGTCGTTCAGGTGCGCCATCATCGCCGCCACGCTGAACTTGCCCCATGTGGCCGTGTGCTGCGGCGTAAGGGTGCGGGCGCGGCTGACGAGCGAGGCGCGAACGACGGAATCCCAGACGGTCGGCATGGCGGCATGCTACCTCGAACTAGGTCCTTGCCCGCGCACGCGCCGCTCGGATACAGTCCCTTCACCCTAGCCCGTCAACCTGGCTGCGGTTCCTGGAGGACTGCGTCTATGAAGCGCCTGCTGTCGATCGTCCCGCTAGTGGCCGCGCTGGTCGCCGCCGCCTCGCTCTCCTTCCTGCCGCTCGAAGCGCAGACGCGCGCCACGGCCACCAACGTGCCGGTGATTCCGCACGAAGCGGTGCCCAACTTCTTCAAGAACCCTCCCGGGATCTACACCGGCGAGAACATGGGCATCGCCACCAACTCGAAGGGCAACGTCTTCATCTACCACCGGGCCAACGAGACGCGGCTCTTCGAGTACACCCCGCAGGGCCAGTTCGTGCGCGAGATCGGGCGCAACAACTACGGCTTCGCCTTCGCCCACTCGGTGCGCGTCGATGCGCAGGACAACATCTGGGCGGTGGATGAAGGCACCGACATGCTGGTCAAGTTCAACCCCGAGGGGCGCGTGCTGATGACCATCGGCCGGCGCGAGGATCCGATCCTCTCGATTCTGAACATGCCGGGCAACGGCACCTATCACGGCCGGAACGAGAAGTACCGTTTCGGCCGGCAGACCGACGTGGCCTTCGACCAGCAGGGCAACATCTTCGTGTCCGACGGCTACTTCGACGCCCGGGTCGTGAAGTACGACAAGAACGGCCGCTTCGTGAAGGCCGTGGGCAAGCGCGGCACCGGCAACCTCGAGTTCAACACGCCGCACTCGATTGCCACCGACTTCCAGGGCAACGTCTATGTCGGGGACCGCGGCAACGCCCGCGTGCAGGTGCTCGACAACGACCTGGGCTGGAAGGCCAACTACCCGAATGTGGGCAACCCGTGGGCGGTGTGCGTGTCGGGCGGACCTGGTCCGAAGAATCCCGGTAAGCAGTACCTCTACTCGTCGAACTCGTGGCAGGACAGCGCGCCGGCCGCCGGCGCCGAGTTCACGGGCGAGGTCTACAAGCTGGAGCTCGACGGCACGATCGTCGGCAAGTTCGGCCGCGCGGGCAAGTCCGCCGGAGAATTCGCCACCATCCACCAGATGGACTGCCGCGACCCGAACATCATCTACACGGCCGAGATCAACAACTGGCGTTCGCAGAAGATCCTGCTGAAGCCGATGGCCACCTCGAGCGCCCG
>JANORI010000938.1:0-2715 GCA_031415235.1 Acidobacteriota bacterium
GTCGTCGCTCTTCAGCTTCACCGGCGGCGAGACCTACGACCCGATGATCGGCCGGACGTGCAACGAAGTGGCCGGCGAAGCGCGCAGCATGCACAAGTGCCAGGGCATGTCGCAGCTGCTGCCGCTGCCTGGCGTCTCGGAGGGTTTCGGACCTCCCGGCGGCCCGCGCGGCTACCGGCTGCGCGACACCGTGCTCGACGGCGGCGTGAACCGGCCCGACCCCGACATGTTCGACGGCGTGAACACGTCGTTGGCCGGACTGGCCGGCTACGCCGGCGCCCGTGTTCCCGCCGGGCTCACGACCGGGTTGTCGCGCATCGGGTCGGCCGTAACCGACGCCCGCGCGGTCGTCGCCTCGCAGGGCACGACGGCCGCTGTCGCGCCGCTTGCCGCCGGTCTCGAGGCGGTGCGGGCTTTGCGCGCGGACCTCGGCGGTCTGGGCCTCGCCGACACGGGCAGATACGAGATCGACTCGCGCCTGGCGCAGAAGGAGACGCAGTTTGCCCAGGCGCTCGTGCTTGCCGCCGATGTGCGCATCGACGCGGTCGCCAGCGACAGCCTCGTGGTGGGCGGTCAGCCGGTGCAGGTGCAGATCATCGCGGCCAATCGCGGCGATGCGGCCGTGTCGGTCGGGGGCGTGCTCACCGGCTTCGGCGCCGTGACCGGCGACTGCGCCGCGGCGGGGCTCGCGCCCAAGGGCGCGCGTAACTGCCGGATGACGGCGACCGTACCCGCCGACGCGCGGCTCACCGCGGCGCACTTCAAGTACGCCACGGATGCGGCCAGGTTCGAGCTCGACGCCGACGTGCCCGCGGGTCTGCCGTTCCGGCCCACGCCCTTTGTGGCCGTCGTGGCTCTTACCATTGGCGGGGAAGCCGTGACGATGCCCGTGCCCGTGGCGTCGCGGTCGGAAGGCAATCTCTACAGCGGCGAGAAGCGCGCCGAGCTGCACGTGGTGCCGAAGTTCGCCGTCACGGCCACGCCCGACATCCTGATTGTGCCCGCGACCGGCGGCCCCCGCGCCACCCGCGACGTCCGTGTCACCGTGGTCAATCATTCCAAGGGCGCCGCCGCGACCGACGTGGCGCTGCAAACGCCGCAGGGCTGGCGCGCCGCGCCCGCCACGCAGGCGGTGACGTTCTCGCGCGAAGACGAAGCCGTCACCGTGCGGTTCACGCTCACCCCGCCGCCGCCGACGGCGCTGGCCGCGCAGGTGAAGCAAGGCGGGTCACGGCTGACCGTCCATGCCTCGGCGCGCGAGGGTGGCGTCACCTATGCCCAGGGCTACCAGGTGGTGGAGTATCCGCACACCACCCGCCGCCACGTGCTGAGAGCGCCCGACGTGACGGTGACCGTGCTCGACGTGCGCGTGAAGCCCAACCTGACGGTGGGCTACGTGATGGGCGTGGGCGATGAAGTGCCGCAGGCGCTCGAGCAGCTCGGTGCGCGCGTGGAACTCGTGAACGAAGACCAGCTGGCCTGGGGCGACCTGAGCCGCTATGACGTGATCATGACCGGCGTGCGCGCCTACGAGCGGCGTCCCGACCTGCGCGCCTACAACCAGCGAGTGCTCGACTACGCGCGGGCCGGGGGCACGGTGGTCGTCAACTACAACAAGTTCGAGTTCAACGAGGCGCAGTACGGCCCGTATCCAGGCAAGGTGAGCAGCCGCCGGGTCACCGACGAGAACTCCTCGGTCAACCTGCTCGTGCCTCAGCACGCCGTGTTCACGACCCCGAACAAGATCACGGCAGCCGATTGGAAGAACTGGGTCCAGGAGCGCGGCACGTACTTCTTCGACAAGGTCGACCCGCAGTACACCGACCTGGTCGAGTTCGTGGAGCCGTTCCCGTATAACCAGGGTCCGAAGCTTGGCGGCTTGGTCGAGGCCAAGGTAGGTGCCGGGCGTTGGCTCTATCTGGGAATCGGACTCTGGCGCCAGTTGCCGGCCGGCACCGAGGGCGCGTATCGGCTCATGGCCAACATCATCAGCCTGGGCGCCACGCCTGCCCCGGTCCGCCCGGCGGGCACGCCGAGGGTCGGCAGGTAACTTTCCCCGCCGTGCCCCTGTCAAACGGCTGAGAACGCGGAAAACGGTCGCTCTGACGCGGCAGTCGTGCACGAAAGTGCCCGCGGCCGGTCACTGGTGACGCGGTGTTCATCTGGCGTAACCGCGCACCGCCGGCTGCCGGGTTACACTCAATGACTCGACACGATCGGCCAGGACTGGGCCGGTCCGTCCACGAGGGGGGGCTCGGACATGCTGGACCACGTGTTTCGCAGGATGAGCTTCGGGGCGAGCGCCGCGGAGCTCGACACCTTCGCGCGCCTGCCAATCATCGGCGTCATTGGATACCTGCTCAACTACGACCGGGCCCCTGACGACGTCGATTCGAAGATCAACAACGCCGCCTACGTGGGGATCACCACCCGCGGGCAGTTCTCGCCCAACACGGTCGTGAACGACGCGCGCCAGCGGTGGCTCTTCCGCATGGTGCACACCCAGCGCCCGTTGCAGGAGAAGCTGGCGCTCTTCTGGCACAACCATTTCGCCACGGCCTACACCAAGGTGGCCGGCACGTTCGGCGCCGAGCACGGCACCAAGATGATGGACGGCAAGCCAGCCGAGGTGGCCGGCCAGCGCCGCGGGCAGGTGCAACTCTTCCGCGACCTGGGTCTGGGAAGGTTCGACGACCTGCTCATCGAGGTGGCGAA
>JANORI010000939.1:0-8543 GCA_031415235.1 Acidobacteriota bacterium
TTCTCTACGAGATGCTGGCGAACCATTCGCCGTTCGCTGGTGCGACCGTCTCAGACACCATCGCCGCGATTCTCGGGCGGGAGCCGAACTGGGCGGTGCTTCCCGCGTCGATTCCGTCGGCTGTCCGGCGTCTCCTCCAGCGATGCCTGGAGAAAGAGGTGAAGCTGCGGCTGCGCGATATCGGCGACGCGCGGATCGAGATCGACGAAGCGACGCAGTCGGGGAGCGTCGCGACGCCTTCGCGGACCGCGCCACAGTCCCGAACCGAGCGGCTCGCGTGGGCAAGCGGGGTGGCTCTCCTTGGCGTAGTGGTCGTGGGATTGAGTGTCTGGTCTACGCGACCAGCGGCTGTTCCGCCTGAGGTGCGGTTCGACATCATCACGCCGGACGGCGCCAATCCATTTGTTCGCTCATCCGTCGCGCTGTCCGCAGACGCACGGCAGATTCTGTTCGTCGCCGACTCGGACGGCCAGCCTCATGTGTGGGTGCGTTCAATCGACGCTGTCGTGGCGCGCCCGCTGGTCGGGACCGGCGGTGCCACATTTCCGTTCTGGTCTCCGGATGGCCGTTCCGTTGCGTTCTATGCGGACGGGTTTCTGAAGCGGCTCGATCTCGATGGTGGCTTGGTCCGCACACTGGCAAGAACGACGGTCGGCGTGGGCGGCACCTGGAGCCGTGACGGGATCATTCTCTTTGTTCGCAATCCAGCGGGTGCGATTGTTCAGGTACCGGCAGCGGGCGGTCCGTCGACTGAAGTGACGCGGCTCGACGCCGGGCACGTGGGCCACGCCTTTCCCCACTTCCTTCCCGATGGGCGGCATTTCTTGTATTACGTGACCGCGGCCCCGAACTCGCGAGGGATTCACGTGGGGAAGCTCGATGGCCCGTCGTCACGGCGCCTCCTCGATGCCGATGGGGGTGGTGTGTATACGAACGGCCATGTGCTGTTCATTCGACAGACAAACGTCTTCGCGCAAGGGTTCGATGCCGAACGGCTCACGTTGAACGGGAGTCCGTTTCACGTCGCCGACGACGTCTTCGGCCTCACGGGCGGGCAGTCCCTCACGCTGTCGGCCAGCGCAGGGGCGTTCGCGTTTCGCTCCGGCAATGCCCGCTTCGAACGGCAATTCACATGGGTCGATCGATCCGGTCATCAGATCGCTACTGTCGGAGACCGTCTCCCCAACCAGGATGGCGTCTCGCCGTCACCCGATCGTAGTCAACTGGTCTTCTTCAATCGGGGCGCTACCAGCTCCGATCTCTGGATACTCGATACTCGTCGCGGGCTTGTCACCCGCTTTACCGACGATGCCGACGAGGACATTTTTCCGCTGTGGGCCCGTGACGGCGGCCGCATCATCTATACCGCGGTTCGGAACGGCCAGTGTTCGTTCTACCAAAGACACATCGGCACCGACTCGACCAGGGAATTGCTGATGTCCCCCCCAAAGCGACGAGATGTTCGCTACCGATACCTCGCCGGATGGACGTGATCTCGTCTATCAGCGCATGAACGCGACGACCGGGTGGGACATCTGGACGCTGCGGCTCGGACGCGACGGCAAGTCGGTGCCCCTCGTTCAAACGGACGCGGACGAGAGCGGCGCGCGGCTGTCGCCTGACGGTCGCTGGGTCGCCTACGTGTCGAATAACTCGGGCGTGTCCGAGATCTACGTGCAGCCGGTTACGGGACCAGTTCGGCGGGTGCGGGTCTCCACAAACGGTGGGGGTCAGCCGCAGTGGCGTGCTGATGGTTCGGAGTTGTTTTATCTGGCGCCCGACGGACGGCTCACAGCGACGTCGATCAACGTGGCGGCCGATGGTCAATCTATCGATATTGGTCCACCAGTCTCTCTCTTTGTCCCTCCCATCGGGGGCATTCGCCCGGTGCTCGGGGCCGACTATATTGCGGCCGCCGATGGTCAACGATTTCTGGTCAACCGGATGCTGCGGGGCGCAGGCGGCACGCCGCTGAGGGTTGTGCTGAACTGGAAGCCGAAATGAGGCGGGAAGTCGCATGACAGCCGACCGCTGGCGGCGCATCGAAACGCTGTTTCACGACGTGCTTGCGCGTCCTGTGCACGAGCGCGCGGCGGCCCTGATCGCCGCGTGTGCGGGTGACGCCGCATTGCAGGCCGAGGTGCAATCGCTGCTCGACCAGCCCGAGTCGGCGGCCGGATTGCTCGCCGCCCCCGCCCTGGACATCGCCGCGCGTGTGGGCGCGCCTGCGCCGCGCCGTCGCTCCTCACCGGGCGACGTCTTGGCGTGTTCGAGTTGCAGGGGCTGCTGGGCGTGGGCGGCATGGGCGAAGTGTACCGGGCGCGTGACAGCCGTCTTGGCCGAGACGTCGCGATCAAACTCCTGCCGCGCGCGTTCCAGGACGATCCCGATCGGCTGGTCCGCTTCGAACGCGAGGCGCGGGTGCTCGCGTCGCTGAATCACCCCCACATCGGCGCCATCTATGGGCTTGAGGAGGCCGACGGCATCAAAGTCCTCGTGATGGAACTGGTCGAGGGCGAGGATCTCTCGCAGCGCATCGCGCGCGGGAAGATCCCGGTCGCCGAGACGCTGCGGATCGCCCGGCAGATCGCCAGCGCGCTCGACGCGGCTCACGACCACGGCATCGTGCATCGCGACTTGAAGCCCGACAACGTCAGGATCACACCGGACGGCCACGTCAAGGTGCTCGATTTCGGCTTGGCGAAGGTGGACGCCACGGCCGGCGGCAGCCTGGATCCGTCGAACGGCTCGACGATGATGGCGACGACACCGGGGTTGATTCTGGGGACGGCCGCGTACATGTCGCCGGAGCAGGCCAGCGGGAGGTCGGCCGATCGGGCGTCTGACATGTGGGCGTTCGGGTGCGTGCTGTTCGAGATGCTGACGGGGCGTCGCGCGTTCGAGGGCGCAACGACGAGCGAGATTCTCGCCAACGTCCTGAAGACCGCGCCAGACTGGGATCGGTTGCCGGCCGAGACGCCGGACGGCCTCCGGCGGTTGTTGCAGCGTAGCCTCCAGAAAGATCAGAAGCTTCGGTTCCGCGACATGCGCGACGCGGGTCTCGAGCTGGACGATGTTCGGGGCGCGGCATCCGAACACATTCATGTGACGGGTGTCCGGTCGGGCCGACGAGAACGGATCGCATGGGCGTCTGCCTTGGCGCTTGCCGTGTTGATCGCTGGACTACTTGGTGCACGGGCTCTCCGTCCAGCACCCTCGTCTCCTGAGGTCCGCCTCGAGATCAACACGCCGCCGACCAGGAATGCGTCGATCGCCATGTCGCCAGACGGATTGAAGATCGTCTTCGTGGCGCCGTCCGAAGGCCGGTCCCAGTTGTGGCTACGGGCGCTCGATTCGCCGTTGGCGCGGCCCCTCGCAGGGACTGAGGGCGCATCAAGTCCGTTCTGGTCGCCTGACAGCCGATCCATTGGGTTCTTTGCGGGTACCACCCTCAAGCGGATGGACATCGACGGTGGATCGGTGAAGACACTGACGTCCGTCTCTCCTGCGCCTTCTGGCGGAGCGTGGAACAGCGACGGCACCATTGTCTTTTCGCCGAGCCCCGGCAGACCGATCTTACGCATCTCCGCAGAGGGCGGTGAATCTTCCGCGGCGACCCGATTCGAGTCGCCGCAACAAAGCCATTCCTCCCCGGCGTTCCTCCCCGATGGTCGGCACTTTCTCTTCTTCGTGACGGGCAGCCCTGAGGCCCGCGGCGTCTATATCGGCCAGCTCGACGGATTGGACACGAAGCGTTTGTTCAACGCGGATGCTCCGGTCGTGTATGCCGCCAGCGGGCATCTGCTATTCATCCGTGAGGGGAAGCTGTTGGCGCAGGACTTCGATCCGGACCGGCTGGAACTGAGGGGTGACCCATTTGCGATTGCCGAGCACATGACCGGAAGAACGACACTGTCCGCCTCGGCCGCGGGGCCTATCGCATATCGCACGAGTTCCGCAGACAGCGGCCAGCGGCAGCTCGTGTGGGTCGATCGGCGGGGCAGGGAAATCGAGAAGGAGACATATCCCAACGTTACTGCACAAGGTCCGTCCCTTTCACACGATGGTCGCCGTGTCGCCGTGTTCCGCCATGCGAACGGCAACACGGACATCTGGTCGTATGAAAAGGGCCGCCGCGCGTGGGACCGGCTCACATTTGATTCAGGCGATGACATTTACCCGCTCTGGTCTCCAGATGGCAACCGCATCGTGTTCGGCTCCCGGCGCGGCGAAATGGATCTCTATTCGAAGCTTCTCAGCGCCCCACCTGGAATTGGGGAGGAGCTGCTGCTCTCGACGTCACAGCCAAAGTTTCCAATGGATTGGTCGGCCGACGGGCGCTTCCTGCTGTATGACAGCCTCGATCCGAAGCGGGCCTTTGACATCTGGGCGCTGCGGCTGGAGGGAGACGGGCGAAAGCCGTTCGAGGTCGTCCAGACGGACTTCAATGAACGTAACGCGCAGTTCTCTCCAGACGGAACGTGGATCGCGTACCAGTCAGACAAGACCGGTCGCGTTGAGATCTATGTCCAGCCGTTTCCCGGTCCCGGGAGCGACTCGCGCGTGTCCATCGATGGCGGCGCGCAGGTGCGCTGGAACCCCAACGGCAAGGAACTGTTCTACGTCGCGCCGGATGACCGGCTCATGGCGGTTCCGATCCGCTTCGGCTCAAACGGCAAGGTTGTCGAACCTGGGACGCCGCTTGGGCTGTTCGGGACGAACGTGGGCAGCATGGCAATAAACACGAACCGACAGCAGTACATGGTGACTCGGGACGGTCAGTCGTTCGTGATGAACTCGGTGCTGGGAGCACCCAGTACCTCGCCCATTACCGTCATCCTCAACTGGCAGCCGACACCTTTCCGATAGGCAACTCGTGCCCGGCGGCGCCGCCAGCTTGGTCGCGGTGCCGAGGTGGACGCCGGCGTCGCGGAGACGTTCCGGTGGTCTTGGCTTGGCCCTCGCGGCCGCGTGCGCACCAACAGAGGCAGGCGCGGAGTTTCAAAACTGGCACGTGTCAGGACAGTGCGTAAGATCGCCCCATGACCGGGCCGTCGCATCAACTCACCGGGCTTCTGCACGCGTGGGGAGTCGCATGACGACGGACCGCTGGCGCCGCATCGAAACGCTGTATCACGAGATGCGCGCGCGGATCTGTATCTGCCGGTGTCGTGGACCGAGGATGCCGATCGACGAGGCGCGGTCGGCCTGCCGCCGGCCGTCCAGTTCCGCGAGAAGTGGCGCATCGCGTTGGCGCAGGTGCGCGCCGTTCAGCAGGCCGACTTCGCGATCACGGCCGTCGTCGTCGATGCCGACTACGGCACCAATGCCGCCTTCCGCGCGGGCCTGGAACGCCTCGGCCTGTCCTACGGCGTCGCGATTCGCGGCGAAGCGGTCTTCACCGTGCCGGGCGTTACCCCCGCGCCCGTGTCGGCGCACGACTTGGCGACCTCGGCCCCCGACGACGCGAGGGAGACGGCGACCTGGGGCACCGGCACCGCCGGTCCGCGCGGAAGTACTACCTGCTGCATCTGCCCGCAACGACGCCGCTCGTCGATCTGGTCGCGCTCGCCCGCAGCCGCTGGTCGATCGAGCAGCCGTATCGCGAGCTGAAAGACGATCTCGGGCTCGACCACTTCGAAGGCCGCAGCTATGCGGGCTGGACCCACCACGTCGTGCTCGCCGCCGTCGCCTTCACCTTCTTACAGATCGAACGTGCGCGACACCCCGACGCACCGCGCCCCACGCTGCCGGTCGTCCGCGGCTGGGTCCGAGAACTCCTCGGCCTGCTCTACATCCTTCACATCCGCCGCGCGCGGCCGAGGCTCAGGGCCGTCACTCGAAGATGAGTGAGAGGTCCAGCTCGATGGCGTCAAATGGCTCGGCCCGCACCACAGCGAAGTCGGCGAAGCTGGACACGATCGACCAGCGGCCTTGCTCGAGGTGCAAGACTTCGAGCGTCCGGGCGATCGGGTCGACCAGCCAGGCATGCGTCACCTGTTCTCGGGCGTAGATCGCCAACTTCTTCACGCGATCGACCGACGCCGTGGAGGGGGAGAGCACCTCACACACCCAGTCGGGCGGCAGGCTGAAATACGCTTCGCTTGGCAGCGACGGGAGCCGTTCGCGCCGCCATCCAGCCATGTCCGGCACCAGCACATCGGCACCCAAGTGCAGTTCGGGCTCGTCCAGGATGCGCCATCCGCCCGGGCCACCGCGGCCCCTGTCGAATGGGTTCCGCAGCACGCCTCCCAGCCCCGAGCTGGCGTCGGCGTGTCGTGGCGCAGGCCGTGGGCTGGTATGCAGTTCGCCATCGATGATCTCGGCGACGAGGTGCGCGGGCACCCGCAGCAGATCCTCATACGTCGCGGGCGACTTCTTGCGCGCGGGCTCCATGCCCTGTGGAGGGTAGCACGGCCCGGCGACCGTGGCGCTTCACACGACGCGCTGCTGGCCGGGCGGGGCTGGCTGGCAGGGCTGGCAGGGCCTGAAGAAAAGAAACGCCGGAGCATTCGGAGGTGGCCCAGCCCAACACCTGTCCGCCCAACCAACCCTTGCCCTGCCTGCTCAACCTGCCCTGCCCGCCTTCATGGCACTGAGTCCTATTTCACGCTCCCTTGGGAGGTGACGTTGCCCAAGAACGCCTCGCCGCCGTACCAGACGGTGATGTACTTCCCTGGGGGAGACGCGACGCTCCTTCGATCGAGCCGAGACCTCAGACTGCTGGAAACTGACTTCGTGATCCGTAGCGGAAGAGCGCTGCTGTACCTCATCTACAAGGGCACGTATGAGCGCCTCTCTACAAGGGCACGTATGAGCGCCTCGTGCCAATCGCTGGGCCAAACGATCTTCGCGATGCCTGGATCGCACGCGTGAAGGACATGCAGCGCTCGATCGACTACGTGCGCACTCGCGCCGACGTCGATAAGGAGCGCCTGGGCTTCTGTGGCCTCAGCACGGGTGCATTCGCGGGTGTTCCCTTAACCACCGCAATCGAGACACGCCTGAAGGCGAGCGTGCTCATGGGCGGAGGGATGGGCACAGTGAAGTTCGCGCCGGAAATCGAAACCCTCAACTTCGCACCGCGCACCCGAGTGCCGACGCTCATGGTCAACGGCCGGTCCGACTATGCCTACCAGTTCGACACGGCACTGCTCCCGCTCTTTCGCCTGCTCGGCCCGCCGGCCGATCGCAACGTGCACGCCACGTTCGAGGGCGGGCATCTTCCCACCCGTTTCCACGACGTAGTTCGCACGATTCTCGACTGGTTCGACAAGTATCTTGGCCCCGTGGGCCCGTGAGCTCTGCCGACGCTCGAGACGACGTGCGCCCGGCGAGGCCTGGCACACGGGTGATTGGTGCCGCTCGTCATCAGCTCCCCACAACCGCGAGTAGTCGAGCAGAGTGGAGTCGGCGTCCGGAGACAATTGCCCGGATTCGTTCGACCGGCAGGGAGGTGTGCGCGCCTATTCCAGGCCAAGCACCTCGATGCGCCCGTACTGACGGAAGTGATGGTCGAACGTGAAGACCCGCGACACGCGCCGGGCGTCGAGCACGGCACACGAGATCGCATCGCACAAGGTCCAGTCCTTGTCGATGTGCCGGGCGAGGATGTGCCCCAAGGCCCTGTCCCCCTGATTTCCTGGTCGGGAAAACCAAAGGTATCTTCGTCGACCCACCGCCAGAAAAGTCCCGAGCGGGAAATTACTGGACTTTCCAACCTCTGCGGCGGCCATATATTCCCGATCGGGAACGTCAGTATGACCGTCGAAGAGATCGGTGCCGTCGTTCGTCAAACTCGGCTTGCCCAAGGCCTGCGCCAGGATCAGCTGGCTGCAGCGGCCAATGTCGGCGTCCGCTTCCTGGTCGAATTAGAACGCGGAAAGCCCACGGTTCACCTCGCCAAAGTGCTCGCTGTTCTGGACGCGCTCGGCTGCCGCCTGCACGTCACGCTGCCGCCTGCAAGTCACGCTGTCGCCGCCTGGAAGTGAAACGTGACCCGGAGGCTGTCGGTCTGGTGGGACGAAGCAATCGTCGGGACGCTCGAAGTGAACAAGCACGGCGAGATGCGCTTCGCCTACTCGCCCGAGTGGCTCGCTGACGCCTCCCGCGCTGCGATTTCGTTCTCGCAACCAAAGCGGTCTGAGCCTTTCAAGCAGCGGCAGTGTCGTCCGTTCTTCGCGGGCCTCCTGCCAGAGGCGTCGCAGCGCGATGCCATTACTGGGGCTCTCGGCATTTCGAAGCGCAACGACTTCGCATTCCTCCAGGCGTTGGGCGGAGATGTCGCCGGCGCACTGACCCTTTGGCCTGAAGGAGACGCCCCTCCAGTGTCGGCGCGAGGAGGTGCTCCGCGCGCGCTCTCCGATGCGCAACTGCTGGAGGTACTGGATACGCTGCCGATGCGGCCCATGCTTGCCGGCCGTGACGGACTGCGGCTCTCGCTCGCCGGCGCTCAGGCCAAGTTGCCAGTCGTGCTCGTCGGCGACCGCGTGGCCCTGCCAGCACCCGGCCAGCCCACCACCCACATCCTGAAGCCAGCCATC